>NZ_JAAGPB010000003.1:0-87142 GCF_017104585.1 Burkholderia sp. Ac-20392 | reverse complement strand
GCTGCGCGCGTGCGCGACGCTGGCCGACCGTATCGCAGGGGCCGGACCCGACAAGCAGCCGACGCTGGCCGTGCGCGAAGCGCGACCGCGCACGCACGTGTGGGTGTCGCAATATGCGGTGCCGCTGCTGCTCGCCACGCTCGTATGCGCGCTGGCGACACTCGCGGCGAGTGCGCTGCTGCGCGTGTTCGACCTGTCGAACGTCGTGATGCTGTTCCTGATGACCGTCGTGCTGATCGCGCTGCGGCTCGGCCGGCTGGCCGGCGCGTGGGCCGCGTTCGTGTGCGTCGGCTGTTTCGACTTCTTCTTCGTCGAGCCGAGGCTGTCGTTCGCGGTGTCCGATACGCAGTACGTGTTCACGTTCGCGCTGATGCTGGCCGTCGCGCTCGCGATCGGCCAGCTTGCGGCGCGACTGCGTGCGGAGGCGCGGGCCGCGCGCGCGAACGAGAAACGTTCGGCGGCGCTGGCGCGCGTTGCACATGACCTGTCGGCCGCGATCGAGACTGAACAGATCGCATCGATCTGCACCGGCACGATCGCGCCGCTGCTCGGCGTGCGTGTCGCGCTCGTGCTGCCGGATGCGGATGACCATCTGATGCCGGCGCAGCACGCGCGATTCGTCGAGGCACCGATCGCCAGTTGGGTCTACGAGAATGCGCGCGGCGCCGGGTGCGGGCTGCCGCCGTTCGAGCGCGCGGCCGCGCAGTACCTGCCGCTGAAGGCGCCGATGCGCGTGCGCGGCGTGCTAGTGCTGTTCGGCGACGCACAGCCGGTCCCCACGGACCCCGACGATCGCCGCCTGATCGACGCACTGTGCTCGTCGATCGCGATGGCGCTCGAACGCGTGCACTACGTCGGCGTCGCGCAGCACACGCTGGTCCGCATCGAAGGCGAGCGGATGCGCAATGCGTTGCTCGCCGCGGTGTCGCACGACCTGAAGACGCCGCTGACCGCGATCCGCGGGCTCGCCGAGACGCTGGAGCGGCCCGAGCGGCTGGCCGACGGGCAGCCGGCCGCGCTCGCACACGGCATCCGCAACCAGGCCGAGGCGCTGCACGGGCTCGTCGTGAACCTGCTCGATCTCGCCCGCATGCAGAGCGAGGGCGTGCGGCTGAATCGCGAATGGCACATGCTCGACGAGATCGTCGGCAGCGCGCTCGCGCATTCGGCGGGCGTGCTGGCCGGTCGCGACGTGAGTGCCGACTTGCCGGCCGACCTGCCGCTGATCGACGTCGACGCGCTGCTGATCGAGCGCGTGTTGATGAACCTGCTCGACAACGCGTCGAAGTACGCGGGGACGGACGCGGCCGTGGCCGTGCGCGCGCGCGTGTTCGGCGAAACGCTTTACGTCTTCGTCGAAGATGACGGCCCCGGCTTCATTGCGCGCAACACCGAGCCGCTGTTCGAGCCGTTCGAGCGCGAACGCAAGGAATCGTCGATCAGCGGCGTGGGGCTCGGGCTCGCGCTCTGCCGCAGCATCGTCAACGCGCACGGCGGCTCGATCCGCGCGGTGCCGCTCGATCCGCACGGCGCGCGGTTCGAGATTCGCCTGCCCCTGGGCGCGCCGCCCGACATCGAACACGAGAGCCGGACATGATCAGATCGCGCGTACTCATCGTCGAGGACGAATCGGACATCCGCCGTTTCGTGCGGATGGCGCTGGAACAGGAGGGGCTCGACACCTGCGAGGCGTCGACGGCCCGCGAGGCGCGGATGTATGCGTCGAGCAGCAAGCCCGATCTCGTGATCGTCGATCTCGGGCTGCCGGACGACGACGGCAAGACCTTCATCCGCGAGCTGCGCGAGTGGTCGACGGTGCCGGTGATCGTGCTGTCGGCGCGGCAACAGGAGGTGGAGAAGGTCGCGGCGCTCGATGCGGGCGCGGACGATTACCTGCCGAAGCCGTTCGGCGTGCCCGAACTGCTCGCGCGGGCGCGCGCGCAGTTGCGGCGCGCGGCGTTCGTGTCGGCCGACGGGCAATCGTCGTCGATCGTGCGGTTCGGCGACGTGACCGTCGATCTCGGCAAGCACGAAGTCGCGCGCGGCGGCGAGCCGGTCCACCTGACGCGCCTCGAATTCCGGCTGCTCGCCGCGCTGATTCGCGCGCGGGGCGGCGTGGTCGCCGCGCGGCAATTGCTGGCGGAGGTCTGGGGCATCCACGACGCGGATCGCGCGCATTACGTGCGCGTGTACATGACGAACCTGCGGCAGAAGCTCGAACCGGTGCCGGCGCGCCCGCGGCACCTGCTGACTGAACTTCAGTTCGGCTACCGGCTGGTCGGTCTGGAAACGGTCGGCATGGCGGACGGGCCGCGCGGGGCGCTTTTGCCAGGTCTAGACAAGTGAAAGCCTGCGCCCGGCCGCGCGCCGGTGCGCGGAGAAAGCTGTTGTTTAGCTCGGTGTAATTCGCAATTAATTGAAATATAAGGAAATTTGCGACGCACGATCCTATTCCGCCGACAATTAGAGATAAACACGGATTGCTGGCGCACCTGCTGAAAAGGCAAAGTTGTATGTACAACTTGGAGTGTCGCCGGAAGGGGCGATCCCCGGGTTGGAAGGGTTCACGGCGGCGCCGCCCGACGGGACCCCTGCCCAGTTCGCCTCTGACAGGAACGCCATGAAGAAACTCGCGCTCAGTATTGCCCTTGCCTGCATCGCGGTCGGTGCCCACGCCAAGGATTGGTCGACGATCCGGTTTGGCGTCGACGCCAGCTATCCGCCGTTCGAATCGAAGGACGCAAGCGGCAAGGTCGTCGGCTTCGACGTCGATCTCGGCAACGAGATCTGCGCCCGCCTGAAGGCGAAATGCGTGTGGATCGAGAACGACTTCGACGGGATGATTCCCGCGCTGAAGGCGAAGAAGTTCGACGGCGTGCTGTCGTCGATGTCGATGACGCCGGCGCGCGCCGAACAGATCGCGTTCTCCGACAAGCTGTTCAACACGCCGACGCGTCTCGTCACGAAGAAGGGCGCGAACCTGCAGCCGACGGCCGAATCGCTGAAGGGCAAGTCGGTCGGCGTCGAGCAGGGCACCATCCAGGAAACCTACGCGAAAGCCTACTGGGCGCCGAAGGGCGTGCAGGTCGTGCCTTACCAGAACCAGGACGGCGTGTACCAGGACCTGATGTCGGGCCGTCTCGACGCGGCGCTGCAGGACGCGGTGCAGGCCGACATCGGCTTCCTGAAGACGCCGCGCGGCGCGAACTTCGAATTCGCCGGCAAGGACATCGACGATCCGAAGACGCTCGGCAACGGCGCCGGCATCGGGCTGCGCAAGGACGACGGCGACCTGAAGGCGAAGATCGACCACGCGATCGCCGACATCATCAAGGACGGCACGTACAAGAAGCTCGAGAAGAAGTACTTCGCGTTCGACGTCTACGGCGGCTGACGGTCCGTGCGGCGCGCGTCGGTTACGGTGCGCGCCGCGTCAGTCGTGGGTGCAACCCGCTTCGCGTGATGCGTCCGACTTGATGAGCAGGCTGCATCAGGTAGTGCGCAGATATCGTTTGATGCGGGGTTAATGGCTGTCGAAAATCCAGCCACATCGTTCTGGATCCCTCATATGATCTTCCAAGGATTTGGCCCGCTGTTGTGGGCCGGCACGGTGGAAACCGTGAAGCTCGCGGTGCTGTCGCTCGCTGCGTCGCTCGTGCTGGGCCTCATCGGCGCAAGCGCGAAACTGTCGACGAACCGCCTGCTCAAGTCGATCGGCACCTTCTACACGACGCTGATCCGCGCGGTGCCGGACCTCGTGCTGATGCTGCTGCTGTTTTACGGGATCCAGATCCTGCTGAACAACTTCACCGACATGCTCGGCTGGGACCAGATCGACATCGATCCGTTCGTGGCCGGCGTCATCACGCTCGGCTTCATCTACGGCGCGTACTTCACCGAGACGTTCCGCGGCGCGTTCCTCGCGGTGCCGCGCGGCCAGCTCGAAGCGGGCTTCGCGTACGGGATGAGCGGCTGGCGCGTGTTCCGCCGCATCCTGTTCCCGCAGATGATGCGCTTCGCGCTGCCCGGCATCGGCAACAACTGGCAGGTGCTCGTCAAGGCTACCGCGCTCGTGTCGATCATCGGCCTCGCCGACGTCGTCAAGGCGTCGCAGGACGCGGGCAAGAGCACGCTCGATTTCTTCTTCTTCACGCTGGCTGCAGGCGCGATCTACCTCGCGATCACGACGGTCTCCAACGTCGTGCTGCATCACCTCGAGAAGCGTTATTCCGTCGGCGTCCGGAGGCTCGCACTGTGATCGAACTCGTCAGCCAGTACTGGCAAAGCTATCTCTACACCGACGGCTACCGCTTCAGCGGCCTCGCGATCACGCTGTGGCTGCTGGTGGTGTCGATCGCGCTGGGCTTCGCGCTCGCCGTGCCGCTTGCGATCGCGCGCGCATCGTCGAACCGCTGGATTTCCGGCCCGGTGTGGCTCTATACATACGTATTCCGCGGCACGCCGCTCTACGTGCAGCTGCTGATGTGCTACACGGGCATCTACAGCCTGCAGGTCGTGCACAACCACGTGCTGCTCGACACGTTCTTCCGCAACGCGATGAACTGCACGCTGCTTGCGTTCGTGCTGAACGAATGCGCGTATGCGACCGAGATCTTCGCGGGTGCGATCAAGGCGACGTCGGCCGGCGAGATCGAGGCCGGCATGGCCTACGGGATGTCGCGCTTCAAGCTCTATACGCGGATCATCCTGCCTTCCGCGCTGCGCCGCTCGCTGCCGAGCTACAGCAACGAAGTGATCCTGATGCTGCACGCGACGACGCTCGCGTTCACCGCGACCGTGCCCGACATCCTGAAGGTCACGCGCGACGTCAATTCGGCGACGTACATGTCGTTCCAGGCCTATGGCATCGCAGCCGTGCTGTACGCCATCGTCGTGTTCACGCTCATCTGGGCGTTCCGCAAGCTCGAGACGCGCTGGCTCGCGTACCTCTCGCCGCGCGGCCATTAACGCTTTCGCAAGATTCGCAAGGAAGGACCCAGCATGTACAAGCTTACCGTTGACAACCTGCACAAGAAGTTCGGCGACAACGAGGTGTTGAAGGGCGTGTCGATGAAGGCGAAGGCCGGCGACGTGATCAGCATCATCGGCTCGAGCGGCTCCGGCAAGAGCACGTTCCTGCGCTGCATCAACTTCCTCGAGCA
This sequence comes from Burkholderia sp. Ac-20392, assembly GCF_017104585.1. Lineage (NCBI taxonomy): Bacteria > Pseudomonadati > Pseudomonadota > Betaproteobacteria > Burkholderiales > Burkholderiaceae > Burkholderia > Burkholderia sp. Ac-20392. Next base: position 81,980 of record NZ_JAAGPB010000003.1, on the reverse strand, counting down.
GCCGTGCTCCGGGCAGATCACGATCGGCAGCGAGCCGATCCAGACCACCCGCGACCGCAACGGCTCGCTGCGCGTGGCCGACCAGAAGCAGCTGCAGCGGATGCGCACCAAGCTGTCGATGGTGTTCCAGCACTTCAACCTGTGGGCACACATGACGGTGCTCGAGAACATCATCGAAGCGCCGATGGCCGTGCTCGGCGTCGGCAAGGACGAAGCGATCGCGCGGGCGCGCAAGTACCTGGAGAAGGTCGGCCTCGCACCGCGCGTCGAGGGCATGTATCCGTCGCACCTGTCGGGCGGCCAGCAGCAGCGCGTGGCGATTGCGCGCGCGCTTGCGATGGAGCCGGAAGTGATGCTGTTCGACGAGCCGACGTCGGCGCTCGATCCGGAACTCGTCGGCGAAGTGCTGAAGGTGATGCAGAAGCTCGCCGAGGAAGGCCGCACGATGGTCGTCGTCACGCACGAGATGGGCTTCGCGCGCAACGTGTCGAATCACGTGATCTTCCTGCATCAGGGCAAGATCGAGGAGGAAGGGGATCCGCAGGAGATTCTCGTGAATCCGAAGAGCGAACGGCTCGGGCAGTTCCTGTCGGGTCGGTTGAAGTAAGGTCGCGTGTGAGCATTGCCTGAGCGCCCGTGACGCCGCAACGGCGTCACGGGCATTGATGCGAACGCGGCCTACTGTTGCGCGAGCGCGTCCGTCAAAGGCCGCTGCGCGACCCGCACCAGATTGTCGCGGCCCGCACTCGGGCTCGACCATTGCAGATGCATGCTGGCCGGCCCGCTCGCATGCACGTACTCGACGCGGATCGGTACGTTGCGCTTCTGCGCCAGGTGGAGGCGGCCCTTCGCGGTCGCGAGCCCCGGCTGTTCCTTGTCGATCACCTTGCGGCCGTCGATCCACACGCGCGCGACGTTGTCGCTCGTCACGCTGAACGTGTAGGTGTCGGCCTTCGGAATGTCGAGCGCGCCGGTCCAGCGGATCGCATAGTTCGTCGCATTCATCCCCTTCGACGCATCCGGCGAATCGGTGCCGGGCTCGGTGTTCAGGTCGAAATCGACCAGCGGCGTGATCGACGAGAACACCGGCGTCGCGAACGTCGTGTCGTTGTAGTACGTCGCGTTCAGCACGCGCAGCCGCGAGCTGAATGCGCTCGCGAGCGCCTGCACCTCCGCCGTGCTCCACGGGTGGCCGTCGGGGTAGAGCGTGCCCTGGAACGGCGTCGCCGGTTCGACGGTCGCGGGCGCGGACGCCGTCTGCCCCCAGTGGAAGCGCGTATTCGTGCGGCCGATCATCAGTTCCCACACGAGGAAGCCCGTCTTGCCGCCGTAGGTGCCGGCAATGCCGGCCATCGTCTGTCCCGCCTGGCCGCCCGGCCAGCCGCGCTGCAGCGTTTCCGAATTCAGGCTGTCGAGCAGGCTCGGCGGCAGCGAGTAGTCGGGCGTCGTCGCATTCTTCGCGTACGGATGGAACGCATGGAAATCGGAGAAGTAGTCGCCTTCCGGTTCCTGCACGTTCGGCGAATTGATCGGCTGTGTGGCGCCCGCATTGAGGATCGCGATGCGTGCGTCGTTCATCATCAGCGCGCGGGTTGGCTGCAGCGCGCCGTTGCCGCTGCAGCCCGGCTCGTTCATCGGTTCCCAGTACAGGATGCGCGGGTCGTTGCGGTGCGCGGACACGAAATCGGCGATGTAGTGCTGCAGGTCCTGCTTGTACGTGGTCGACGCGCCGGCCGCGATCGGCTGCAGGTACTGCTGCTCGACCGACTGGCCGGGCGACTGCACCCAGCGGCTGTTGTGCACGCCGAAGATCGGCGCGGCCTGCGGGCCGTACGCGGGATCGACGTGCCAGCAATCGTCGTAGAAGATCGGCGCGACCTTCAGCCCGTGGCGCGCGGCGATGCCGAGCAGGCTGTCGAACTTCGCGAGGAACGCGTCGCGATCGTTGACCCAGTTCAGGTAGTGCAGGTACACGGTGATCGTGTTCATCCCGTACGTCCGCGCGTAGTCGAGCTCGCGGTCGACGGTGGCCGGATCGTAGTTCTCCCAGAAGTCGATCGCGTTGACCGCATTCCACGGGTTGTACACGGCGCCGACCACGCGCGAGAAGTCGTACGTTTTCGGCGCGACGTCCGGATAGCGGCTCACCGTCACGTTGCTGAACGCGACGCTCGCACCGAAGCGGCGCAGCCCGAACGCGCCCGCGCGCAGCGCGGTCGTCAGGCCGCTCGTCGCGTCGTTGATGCTGATGACCTGCGTGCCGTCCACGTACACGTCGATCGCGTTGTTGCGCGTGACGACCTTCAGGTGATGCGTGCTGCCCGCGACGACCGCGGGCGCCGGGTAGTCGATGAAGTCGGTCCAGTTGTCCTGTTCGCGGCCAACCTGCACCACGTGGCGCACCGCGTCGAGCCCGATGTAGTAGCCCGTCAGCGCGTCGGTGCCGACCGTCGGGTTCGTCACGTGCACGATGAAGCCCGCGTTCGCGGTGGTCGCGCCCGGCGCCGGTGCGCCGATCGTGACGTCCGCTTCATACGACGCGTGGCCGTAGGCCGGATGCTGCGCGTTCGTGACGAGCTTCGCGCCGTCCGTGCTGGTGCCGCTGATCTGGATCGTGTTGCCGCCGCCGCTCGTCCAGGCCGGGCCGTACGTATCGAAGTCGGCGAGCGTCAGCGTCTGCGTGTCGGTCGCGACGGGCGGGGCCGGCGGTGCGTACGGCGGCACGCCGCGCGGCGACACGCGCAACGCGGGCGTCGGCCCCGGCAGGCCGAGCGTGACGAGCTGGTTCGGGAAACGGGACGGGCCGCCGTAACCCGTGTTCATGAAATCGCTGGAGGCGGCGGCAGTGGCGGCGGCGCTGTCGCTCGACGCGGCGTCGACGGACGTGCGTGCGGCGAGCGCCGAGGCTGACGGCGCGGACGAATCATCGCCGCCGCACGAGGCGAGCACGACGAGGATCGCCAGCGCGGCGGGCTTGAGGCGAGACGTGATAGTCATTCTGGACTCCGTATCAATGAGGAGGAGCGGACGACTGGTGACTCGATGCGGATGAAGCGGTGCCCGGACGGGAAACGTCGCGGGACGGTAGGCGTGTGAGGTGCGGACGGGCGGAGCGGGCAGCGCGGCGGGTTCGCGCGCATTCGCTTCCGGTCACCGTCTCGTCGTGCTGCTGTGTCGTGGCGCGGGGTTGTGCCCGACGCCGACGCAAGTATAGAAATGCTTTGAAATTATTACTAATAATTTAGTGATGGTGTTTACCCTGAAGCGGATATTGACCGGGGCGCAAGCGGGGAGGGCGATGACAGGGGCGCCGGGCGCACGGCAACGCGAACGGGCAGCGCATGCGCTGCCCGTGCCGTATTCAGGGGAGAGCGGCTTACGCGCCGGCCGATTGCGTGACCGTCTCGACGGCGCGCACCGACCCGCGCTCGACCAGCGGGCCGTCGAGCTTGATCGCGCGACGGCGCACGGGCATCCCGACCGCGCGGTTCTGTTCTTCCTGCAGCAGGATTTCGACCGCCCAGCGGCCAAGCTCGTAGTTCGGCAGCACGATCGTCGATAGCGGCGGGTGCGTATGCCGCGCAATTTCCTGGTCGTCGTAGCCGAGCACCGACACGTCGTCGGGCACGCGCATCCCCAGATGCTTGACGGCCTCGATCGCGCCGAGCGCCATCAGGTCGTTCGCGCAGAAGATCGCGGTGGGCGGATGCGGCTCGCGCAGCAGCGACAGCGTCTGCTCGAAACCGGTATCCGAACCCCAGTCGCCGTCGCGCACGAGTTCCGGCGCGAACGGGATGTCGGCCGTCGCGAGCGCGGTGCGATAGCCTTTCAGGCGGTCCTTCGCGGCGTCCTGCCACGGCTCGCCGTTGATGTAGCCGATGCGCCGGTGGCCCGCGCGCAGCAGGTATTCGGTGGCCGCATGCCCGCCCGCGACTTCGGCCGGCACGATCGACGACAGCCCGCTTTCCGCCGTATAGCAGTTGAGCAGCACGGCCGGCACGCGCAGCAGCTCGGACGGCAGCGTGACCTTGCGCGTATAGACGGTCGCATAGACGACGCCGAGCAGGTTCGGCATCGCGAGCACGGATTCAAGCACCTGGCGCTCGATGTCGACGTTGCCGTGCGTCGAGTACACGGCGAGGAGCTTGCCGTTCGCGTAGGCCGCGTCGCGCGCGCCGTCGATGTTGACGACCGGGTGCGGGCTCGTCGAGATTTCGTCGGCGAGATAGACGATCAGGTCGCGCTCGCCGTCGTGCGTCATCGTCACTTCGCGCGGCAGGTAGCGGTAGCCGAGCTCTTGCGCGATCTTCACGACCTTGTCGCGCGTGGCGTCCGAGAACTTCGTGCCCGCCGCGTTGTTCAGCACGAGGGAGACGGTGGATTGCGACACGCCGGCAAGCTTGGCGATGTCGGTCATCGTGGGGCGACGTTGAGTAGAGCGTTTCACGGTAGGAGCGCGGTCCGGCCTCGACAGGATGAACAAATAACGACGGCGATAAACAGCGGGTCGGATCAATCTGACCGACGGTAACATCGGCCAACCAGGCCGGCAATCAAGCTTTACGCGTGCCCCGCCAGGTCCGCCGTTTCCCAGATAATAATATCAACAAATATTATTGACCGCGCGTGCCGCACCGTGCCATGCTTTGCCGCACATGCCCGCGGCCGGGCGCTGCAATTCGGCCGGCGGGGTCGCCAGTGTCATCCCGGGATGAACGATGCCGATGGGAACGCCCCGCAACGCCGACCTGATCGAACTCGCCAGTGGCGCGACCCGCGTGTGCGTCGCGCCGCAGGCCGGCGGCTCGATCGCCGCGTACTACGAAGCCGCGCCCGACGGCCCGCGACACTGGTTCCGGCCGGCTAGCGACGCAGCGCTCGCGAGCGGCGATCCGCTCGGCATGGCGAGCTTTCCACTGTTCCCGTACTGCAACCGCATTCGCGACGCGAAGTTCGACTTCGACGGCCGCACGATCGACCTGTCCGGCCCGGACGATACGTACCGTCATGCGCTGCACGGCCACGGCTGGCGGCGGCCTTGGCAGGTCGAACAGCTCGGCGATACGCAGGTCGACCTGCGTTTCGAACATCGTCCCGAGGTTGGCCGCGCCGGCGACTGGCCGTTCCATTACGAGGCGCGCCAGACGATCCGGCTCGACGGCGATACGCTGTCGATCACGCTCTCCGCGCGCAACCTCGGCGCGCTGCCGATGCCGTTCGGCATGGGCCATCACCCGTATTACCTGCGCACGCCGCACACCGTCGTGAAGGCGCACGTCGATGCGATGTGGCACGCCGATGCGGATGTGCTGCCGCTCCACGTCGGCGCGCATCCCGCCGTCGACGCACTGCGCAACGGGATGCCGGCCGACGCGTTCGATCTCGACAACAATTTCGTCGGCTGGTCGCGCGAAGCCGCGGTGATCTGGCCGGAGCGCGGTCGCCAGGTCGTGCTGCGGGCCGAGCGGCCGTTCGACCAGCTCGTCGTGTATGCGCCGGCCGGCGCCGACGCGCTGTGCGTCGAGCCCGTCACGAACACGACGGACAGCTTCAATGCGAAGGAACCTGCATCGCTCGTCGGCGGCTGCGTGCTGGCGCCGGGCGAGTCGCTGCAGGCGACGTTGCGGTGGACGCCGGGCCCCGCCTGACGGGTGCGGCGGTACGGGATTATCCCGAGTCGGGCGGGCGATAATATCGAGTAATAATATTAGTTCGTGAAGCCGATGCCGGCCATGTGCGACGGCGTGCGGACCGATCACAACACTTGGAGACGATGATGCCGAGCCATGCAAAGCTGCAACGTATCGTGGTGACGATGGGTGTGACGCTCGGATGCGTCGCGATCGCGCAGGCGCAGGACAATGCGCAGAAGGTCGGGTCCAGCTCCGCGCAGACCTGCACGAATCCGAAGCCGGGCAGCGTGAAGCTGAGTGATCTCGTGGTCGGCTTCTCGCAGTCGGAGAACGAGCAGAACCCGTTCCGCGCGACCGAGACCGCGTCGGTGCGCGCGGCCGCGAAGGCGGCCGGCGTCAAGCGGCTGCTGTATACGAATGCGAACGCAAACCAGGCGAAGCAGGTCGCCGACATCGAAAGCATGATCAACCAGGGCGCGCAGGCGCTGATCGTCGCGCCGAACGATTCGACCGGCCTGCAGCCCGCGCTCGCGCAGGCGCGCGCGAAGGGCATCCCGGTCGTGACGATCGACCGGCAGACGGCCGGCACGCCGTGCCAGGATTTCATCACGTTCCTCGGTTCCGACTTCTTCCGGCAAGGGCAGCGCGCCGCGCAGGCACTTGCCGATGCGACGGGCGGCAAAGCCACGATTGCCGAGATTCAGGGCGGCTACGGCAATACGGTCGAGAGCCAGCGCACCGACGGCTTCGCCGACGGCCTGAAGAAATTCCCGAACATGAAGATCGTCGCATCGCAGACGGCCAACTGGTCGGCCACCGAAGCGCAGAAGGTGATGGAGCAGGTGCTGCTCGCGCATCCGGACGTGACCGCCGTCTACGCGCAGGCCGACACGATGGCGCTCGGCGCGATGACTGCGCTGCGGCAGGCCGGCAAGCAGCGCGGCGTGACGGTCGTGTCGATCGACGGCACGAAGGACTTCGTCACCGCGATCGCGAACGGCTCGGCCGCCGCGAGCGTCGAGACCAATCCGCGCTTCGGCCCGCTCGCGTTCAAGTCGCTCGAAGCGTGGTTCGCCGGCAAGCCGGTTGCGCAGAAGCAGATCATGGACGACGCGCTGTACGACAAGGCGAACGCGAAGCATTCGCTCGAAGCGAACCTCGTCTACTGACCTGTTGATCGACCGGCGCGGAAACGCGCAACCCTGAACGCGAGGCGTGATGGACGCACAGCTTCCCGCCGCAACCGATGCCGCCGACGGCGGTGACGCGAAGCCCGTCGTGCTCGAAACGCGCGGCGTCGGCAAGACCTTCGGCGTCGTGCGTGCGCTCAACGGCGTATCGCTGTCGCTGCGCGCGGGCGAGGTGCACGGGCTGATGGGCGAGAACGGCGCCGGCAAGTCGACGCTGATCAAGATCCTCACCGGTTTCCACCAGCCCGATGCGGGCGAGATCCGCGTCGACGGCGCACCCGTGTCGTTCGACAGCCCGCGGGCCGCGCAGCGTGCGGGCATCTGCGCGGTCTACCAGGAAATCAACCTGATCCCCGAGCGCAGCGTGGCCGAGAACATCTTTCTCGGTCACGAGCTGCGCCGCTTCGGCCCGTGGATCGACCGACGCGAGATGCTGGCGCGCACGCGCGAGATCGTCGAGCGCTACGGGCTCGCGGTCGACCCGGCCGACAAGGTCGGCTCGCTCGGACTCGGCCAGCAGCAGATGGTGTCGATCGCGCGCGGCGTGTCGCTCGGCGCGCGCGTGCTGATTCTCGACGAACCGACGTCGGCGCTGAGCGGGGCGGAAGTCGAGGTGCTGTTCGGCGTCGTCGATCAATTGCGTGCGACGGGCATCGCGATCGTGCTGGTGAGCCATCGATTGTCCGAGTGCTACCGGATGTGCGACCGGCTCACCGTGCTGCGCGACGGTGCGGTAGTGCGCAGCGACACGCCCGACCGCCTGCCGCGCATGGCGTTGATCTCGGCGATGCTCGGTCGCGAGGTCGGTGCGCACGGTCCGCGCGAACAGGCGGAAGCGGCCGCTGCCGATACGACGCAGACACCGGCGCTCGCTGTCGACGGCTTGCGCTGGGGCACGCGCCTGCGCGACGTGACGTTCCGTGTCGCGCCGAAGGAAATCGTCGGGCTCGCGGGCTTGCTCGGCGCAGGCCGCACCGAAACCTTCAAGGCCGTGTTCGGCGCGCAGCAGCCGGACGGCGGCGCGGTGCGCGTCGGCGGCCGTGCGATCGACGGCGCGGACCCGGCGCGGGCGATTCGCGCGGGGCTCGCGTTCCTGTCCGAGGATCGCCGCTCGGAAGGCATTTTCTCGAAGCTGTCGGTGCGCGAGAACATCGTCGTGTGCGTGCTGCCGCGTATCGCGCGGTTCGGCTTCATTTCCGTGCGCAAGCAGGAGGCGCTCGTCGAACGCTATATCCGCGAGCTGGGCATCAAGACGTCGCACGCGGGCGCGCCGATCTCGACGCTGTCCGGCGGCAACCAGCAGAAGGCGCTGATCGCGCGCTGCCTGTCGACCGAGCCGACGGTGCTGCTGCTGGACGATCCGACGCGCGGCATCGACGTCGGCGCGAAGGCGGAAGTGCACGACCTCGTCAAACGGCTCGCCGATGCGGGGCTGGCGGTGGTCGCGACGTCGTCGGAGATGGAAGAACTGCTCGAGCTGGCCGACCGGCTCGTGATCCTGCATGAAGGCGCGACGAGCGGCGAGTTGTCGACGCGCGGCGCGAGCCCCGACGACGTGACCGCGTTGCTCGCGAACCAGGCGTAATGCGCCGGGCATCGACCAGAAGATGAGGAAAGCGTGAATCTAGCCAACCTGATGAGCGAACCGGAAGGCGCGCGCCGTACGTCGCGCCGCTCGCTGTTCGTGCAGGCGCGCGACCACAGCGTGTATCTCGCGTTCGTCGCGCTCGCGGTCTTCAACCTGATCGTCACGCCCGGGTTCTCGAATCCGCTCGCCGCGCGCAGCCTGTTGTTCCAGGCCGCGCCGATCGTGTTGATCGCGCTCGGGCAGAACCTCGCAATCGCGACGCGCGGGATCGACCTGTCGGTCGGCTCGGTGATGGCGCTGTCGAGCGCGATCATTGCCGTGTGTTTGCCGTACGGGACGGGCGCCGCGTTCGCGGCGGCGATCGCGATCGGGCTCGCGGTCGGCCTCTTCAACGGCGGGCTCGTCGCGCGGCTCGGCATCGATCCGCTGATTTCCGGGCTGGCGTTGCTGGTTGCCGCGCGCGGGCTTGCGCAGGCGTTGCTCGGCGGTTCGCGCGTGAGCCTGCCGCCTTCCGATGCATTCGATTTCATCGGCATCGGCACGTTTTTAGGGCTGCCGGTCGTGATGCTGATCGCGCTCGCGTGCGCGGCGATCGTGTTCTTCGTCGTGCGCAATACGACCTTCGGGCGCTACACGATTCTCGTCGGCGCGAGCCGCGATGCCGCGCATCTCGCCGGCGTGCCGGTGCGACGCACGCTGCTCGCGGTCTATGCGGCAAGCGGTGCGCTTGCCGGGCTGGCCGGCCTGTTCGCCACCGCGCGGCTCGGTGCGGGCGATCCGAACTATGTCGGCGTGAACTTCGAACTCGATGCGATCGCCGCGTCGGTGATCGGCGGCACGCCGCTCTCCGGCGGGCGCGTGTCGATCGTCGGCACCGTGTTCGGCGTGCTGCTGCTGCAACTGCTCGATGCCAGCTTCATCATGAACAACATCAGCTTCACCTATGCGCAGATCCTGAAGGCCGCGTTCATCCTCGGCGCGCTGTACCTGCAGCGCTCGGGAGCCTGACATGTCGACCGCGCCGATTTCCACGCACACCGCGCAGGACGCGAGCCGCGCCCGCCGCGCGCAGGTTGTCCGGCTCGTGCAGGCGCGCGGCGCGATCGCGATCCTCGTGCTCGTGTGCCTGATCGCCGGCCGCGTGTTCCCGCATTTCCTGAGCGCGCCGAACCTGCTCGACATCGTCGCGGCCGCCGCATTCGTCGCGCTGATCACGATCGGGCAGAGCTTCGTGATCATCCTCGGTGGGTTCGACCTGTCGGTCGGCTCGCTCGTCGGGCTCGGCACCGTGATCGCCGCGTATGCGGCGCCGTATGGCTGGGGCGCCGCGCTGGCCGCGCCGGTTGGCGCGGGGCTGATCGTCGGGCTCGCGAACGGCTGGCTGATCGCGCGGGCGCGGATGGCGCCGTTCATCGTCACGCTCGCCGCGTTGCTCGGGTTGAAAGGGCTGTCGCTCGTGCTCGCGAGCCAGGAGATGCTGATCGCCAACCCGGGGTTCTTCGCGACGATCGCGAACGGCTCGCTGTTCGGCATCGGCAACCTGGTGTGGATCGTGGTCGTCGCGTATCTCGCCGCCGCGTTCGTGCTGAATCACACGCGCTACGGCGCGGGCGTGTTCGCGATCGGCGGCAACGAGGAGGCGGCGCGCATGCTCGGCGTGAACGTCGAAGGGCTCAAGATCGTCACGTACGGGCTGAGCGGGGCGCTCGCCGGGCTGGCCGGTGCGCTGCTCGCGTCGCGGCTCGATTCGGGGCTGCCGGGCGCGGGCAACAGCTACGAGCTGCAGTCGATCGCGGCGGCGGTCATCGGCGGCGTGCTGCTGACGGGCGGCGTCGGCACGCTGTTCGGTCCGCTCGCGGGCGTGCTGCTGCTCGGCGTGATCGAGAACGTGATCAACCAGGTCGGGACGTTGAGCCCGTACTACCAGAACCTCGCGAGCGGCGCGTTCCTGCTGCTCGCGGTGATCGCGCAGACGCTGCTCACCGGGAAGCGGCGCAAGCGGTAGCGATCGGGCGCGGCTTCGCGCCGCCGCACACTGGAACGCTAAATGCTTGTCACGCGGGATCCTTTCGATGAAGGAGCACCGCGATGAGCACACCGACCCCCACCGCTTTTTCCCATGTGAAGCCGCAGGACACCGCGTTTCGCGGCGGAGGCCTGCGCGACTTCTTCCTGTACCGCGATCTCGGTATCGCGGCCGCGACGAACGGCAAGGTCGTCGCGCAACTCGTCAGGGCGAATCATGCACCGGAGGCGGGCACCGGCTGGCACCGTCACGAGGCCGAGTTCCATATCGTGATCATGCTGAAGGGCTGGGCGCGCTTCATGTACGGCGAACGCGAGACGCTGGTGAGCGCCGGCGATTGCGTGCATCAGGCGCCGGGGATCGTCCACTACCTGTTCGACTACTCGCCGGACATGGAGTACCTGGAGATCGTCGGGCCCGCCGATTTCAAGTCGATCGATGTTGACGGGCCGTGCGCGGTGCCGCCGCCGACACCGTGGGGAGAGGCGGGGGCGTAGCTGCCTGGTTCCTCGAGGCATGCATCATCGGTACGCCTGTTTGTGACGAACCGCCCTCGGGCGGTTTTTTTGTCGTGCCTTCCACGGAACTTCCGTGCGATCCGCTTTCCCTGCTTCACATTCTTTCGAATTCCGAATGGTCGCGGAGCTGAAGATCCGGAAAGAAAAGAAAGACATTCGTCAGCTTCGATGCGTTGGCAGCGCTGCGATGTCAAAGATCGTCAATTGCGCGTGGATGCGGTGCACGGCTTGTCGACGACCGGCGTTAAGGAGGTACCAGCCGGATCACCGGTTGACCTACCCGGGAGAGATTCCATGAACCGCATCGCAAAGATCCTGACGGCCACCGCACTGGCCTGCGCCGTTCTCGTTCCGGCACTTGCCGAAGCCCATTCGCACCGTGTGTGCCATTTCGATCACCACCACCATCGCGTGTGCCGCTGGGTGCGGTAATCGCGACTGACTCGGGAATACCCGGAACGCATTCTTCATTCAGGCAAATCAGGAGAGGACTATGAAAAAGACGATGTTGATCGCCGCGCTGGTCGCTGGCATGGGTATGTCGATCGGTGCATTCGCGCAGGTTCCGGCCAGCGCGCCGGCCGGCACGACCGGTCTGTGCAAGGACGGCTCGTTCTACTCGGGCGCGTCGAAGAAGGGCGCATGCGCGGGCCACAAGGGCGTGAAGACCTGGTACGGCGCGTCGTCGGCGGCAGCCGCGAGCGCACCGGCCGCAGCACCGGCCATGGCCGCTTCGGCCGCCCCTGCATCGGGCACCGCGCCGGCGAAGAGCGCGGCTGCAACGACTGCAGCCACCGCGGCGGCAGCGCCCGGCGGCGGCCCGGGCAAGGTGTGGGCCAATGACAGCACGAAGGTCTATCACTGCTCGACCGACAAGTACTACGGCAAGACGAAGCACGGCAGCTACATGTCGGAAGCCGACGCGAAGGCGAAGGGCTACCACGCGTCGCACGGCAAGGCCTGTTCGTAACGCAGGCTGACGCGCGAGCCGCTCCCTCGCGCGTCGTCCGCACGTCGCAGCACCTCACGCCCCGCCATCCCCCCGGCGGGGCGTTTCATTTTCAGCGCCGTCCGGCTTCAGTGGGCGGGATGCGACTGCGTGTCGACCGCTGCATCGTGCGCCGCTGCATCGTGCGCCGTTGCGCGGGCATCGAGCAGCGCGCGCAGCGTCACGTAGTGCGTGCCGTCCGCGCCGCCTTCCGCACCCGCGGTGCGATCGTACGGCTCGTTGTCGTGGATCGTCGCGCGCACGATCGGATAGATCTGCGTTTCCCAGCGGCTGCCGTTGAACACGCCGTAGTGACCTGCGCCCGTCTGCACGTGGTGCGTCTTCAGGTACGGCGGTAACCCCGAACACAGCTCCTGCGCGGCCACCGTCTGGCCGACCGCGCAGATATCGTCCTTCTCGCCTTCGATCGTCAACAGCGCGGTGCGATGAATCGCCGCCGGCTCGACGAGCCGATCGCCGACCGTCAGCTCGCCACGCGCGAGCGCGTACTGCTGGAACACCTTCTCGACCGTTTCCAGATAGAACTCCGCGGTGAGATCGGCGGTGGCGAAGTATTCGTCGTAGAAGTGCCGCAGCGTGTCGGCTTTCGCCGGATCGCCTTTCGCGCGCTCGTAGTACAGGTCGGCGAACGACGCCGCATGGCGATCGGGATTCATCGACATGAACGCGCCGACCTGCACGAAGCCCGGATACACGCAGCGCTGCGCACCAGCGAAGCCCGTCGGTACAACGCTGATCAGGTTGCGCGCGAACCATTCGATCGGCTGGCTCGTCGCGAGCGCGTTGACCTTCGTCGGATTCACGCGGCAATCGATCGGGCCCGCCATCAGCGTCAGGCTCGCGGGCTGCGCCGGATCGCCGCCGGCGGCCATCAGTGCGACCGCCGCGAGTGCGGCGACGGTTGGCTGGCAGATCGCGAGCACATGCGCGTCCGGGCCGATCTGGTGGATGAAGTCGATTACGTGCGCGACGTATTCGTCGAAGCCGAATCGTCCGGCCGTCAGCGGGATGTCGCGCGGGTTGTGCCAATCGGTGATGTACACGTCATGGTCGGCGAGCATCGTATGCACGGTGCCGCGCAACAGCGTCGCGAAATGCCCGGACATAGGCGCGACGATCAGCACGCGCGGCTGGCGCGCAACCGGCAGCGCCTTGCGGAAATGCAGCAGCGTGCCGAACGGTGTGGCCGCGGCGGCTTCCTCGACGATCGGCACCGTCTCGCCGTCGACGACGATCGACGCGATCCCGAACGGCGGACGTCGATGCGAGAACGCGCAGCATTCGAGCAGCTCGCACAGCGCGTCGAGCATGCGGCCGGTTGGCGTCGCCGTGGCGGGCGGCCACAGCGACATCGTCGCGCGAGCGGCGGCGGCCCATGCGCGCGCCGGGCGCGTGCATTCGGCAGACCATTGATAGAACGGATAGGCAAGCAGATTCATGGCCGTCACTCGTTGTGCCGCGTTGCATGGAACGAGGCAAGCCATGTGCCAGCCTGCGGCTGGCACGCGCGTTGCACGCGGTTCGGGAACGCTGCGATGCAGGCAGCACGCGACAACCGGCAGCCGCACGCGACGTGTGGCCGAGCCGGTCTCGCGTGCGGCACGTGACGCAACAGCGTGCGGGGCTGCGCCAGTTCGGCGAATGCGCGGCACCGGCATGGTGCGGGTGATGCCGCGTGGCGTCCGTTTCGGTGCAGGGGCACGAACGGCTTTGAACAGGGGAGCGATATGGAAGTCACCGGACAGACGACGTTGACCATCAGCAGCCGCAATTACTCGTCGTGGTCGATGCGCGGCTGGCTGCTCGCGAAGCTGAGCGGGCTCACGTTCGAGACGGTGAGCGTGCCGATCGATGCCGCGTCGCGCGCGGAGTTGCTGCTGCTGTCGCCGTCGATTCTCGTGCCGTGCCTCACGCACGACGGCAACACGGTGTGGGACACGCTCGCGATCGCCGAATACCTGAACGAAATCCGGCCGCAGGCGCGGCTGTTGCCTGAGGACCGGCAAGCCCGCGCGCATTGCCGGTCGATTTGCGGCGAGATGCATTCCGGTTTCAGTGCGTTGCGATCCGCGTTGCCGATGAACCTGCGTGCGCATTTCCCCGGCTTCCGCATCTGGTCGCGCGCGCAGCATGACATCCAGCGGATCGTGACGATCTGGCGCGAGTGCCTGGCCGCGTACGGCGGCCCCTGGCTGTTCGGTGCGGAGATCGGCATCGCCGATGCGATGTATGCGCCGGTCGTCACGCGCTTTCTCACCTACGACGTGAAACTGGAGCCCGATATCGCCGAGTACTGCATGCAGGTGCTTGCGCATCCGTTCGTCGCGGAGTGGATCGATGCGGCGAAGGCGGAGCACGAAGACATCGACGAACTCGACATGGAGTTCTGACGCGCGGGATCACGTGCGGCGCACACGTCGTAACGCATGACGCGTCCAAATATCGGACGAATGGCGTTTGACCAAAGCGCGCTTAAATCGGACGAATCGCCGCACGGCGTGAGGCCCCGTGCGGCGGGCCTCGCACGCAATCGGGGTAAACATCGCGGGCGCGGTGCCGATAACGCAGGTCCAGTGACCGCAAGAGAAACACGTGAAACCGTTCGTCATGCTTGTCTTTGCCGCTGCGCTCGCCATGTCAGCCGGCTGCGCCCAACTTCAACCCGGACGCCAGGATGCGAATGCGCACACCGACGCACCTTCCGCGTCGATGTCGCTCGTCGATTTCGTCATACCAGCCGATGCGCTCGGCGCACGCGATCCTCAACTGACCGCGTTGCTCGCGAAAGTCGGCGCGCTGGCATCGAAGCAGACGCAACCGATGACGATACGCGTGGCCGCGTTACCGCAGGATTTCGGCTACCTGAACCAGTCGATCCGACGTGGCATCGCGACGCCGCGTGTCGCATCGGTGCGCGTCGAGAACGTCGCGGCCGGCAGTTGCCGGCCGTACAGCGTCCAGGTCGGACCGACCCAATAACAGGAGCCCCCGCGATGCTACGACTGTCGATCTGTGCCGCCATGCTCGTGTGCGGCGCCGCGTTTGCGGCACCACCCGGCGACGGCGCGCCGTTTGCCCCTGCCGCATCCAATCAGGTGTTTCCGCCGCTGCCGCCGTTCGCGTCGCTGCCGCCGGGAGCGGGCGGCGACGATGAGGGACAGGCACCCGCGCCGGCGGGCGGGCGTCACGCGAAGAAGCTGCGCCACGCACCGTCCGCGAAGAAGGCGTCGGAATTTCAGGTGCGACTCGTCGTGACCGACGAGTCGCGCGCGGCGCTTGCCGCCGAAGACAAGAAGCTCGACGACGCGCTGGCGAAAAGCACGCACGAGCGGCGCACGACGGGGGCCGGTGCAGCTTCGCTGGCGATGACGCCATGAACCCGCGGCATCCAATCGGCGGATACGTGACGGCCCGCACCGGGGTCGCCTCGATGCAACAACGCTGCACGCCATGGCTGTGGGTTGCGATGTTGTTGTTGAGCGCACTCTTCGTCACGCCGGCGCGTGCGGACGATGTCGCGCCCGGCAGCGAATGCTTCGAGCGCGCGGCCGGCTATCAGGGCGTCAACCCGCAGATCCTGCGCGCGATCGCCTGGTACGAATCGAAGGGCAATCCGGCTGCCGTGCATCGCAACGCGGACGGCAGCATCGACGTCGGCCAGACCCAGATCAACTCGGTGCACTTCGGCGAGCTGCGCCGCTACGGTGTACCGCCGGGCGCGCTGAAGGACGCCTGCGTGAACATCTACGTCGCGGCCTGGATGCTGAAACGCAAGATGGTCCGCTACGGGAACACCTGGCAGGCGATCGGCGCCTATCACTCGGAAACGCCGCGCTATCGGGACGAATACGCGCGAAACATCCACGCGGTGCTCGTGTCGTGGGGCTTGCACGAGTGAGCCGATTTTTTGTGCGCATTGAAGGCCGAAAGTAAGGATCGCGGCGGGCCCGGCCGATTCGAGGAACGTGCCGCGGCCTGTCGTTTTCCCGAATGCATCAAGCCGTTTCCGCAGCGCAAACGTTTTGCATCAAATTCTGCTCACTTGACCCCTGCGACGAGGTTAAAGAACTCCACTGCGCGTGTCGTAAACGGGAGCACGGGGAACGGCGGCGATGATCGCGCATGCAGCGCGACGCGCCGCCGCACAAGAAAGCAAGCGCAGCAGGGGAATCGACTTGAATCGTCAGCAATCGTGGACGCGTACGGCGGCGCCCGGAGAAATCATTTACTCCGAGGGCTTTGCGGGTGAGCCCGTCATCTTCTTGATCACCGACGGCAAGGTCGAGCTGTCCACGCGATGCGACGACAAGCGCGTCGTCGTCGCGACGCTCGGCCGCGGCGAGTTCTTCGGTGAATCGGCGTTGCTCGCGGCCGAGCCGCGTGCCCATACCGCGAAGGCGCTTTCATTCTGTCAGCTGACGGTCGTGCCGGCCGGCATGCTCGACGAGGAAATCGAGCGCGTGTCGGCGCTGCTGCGCCACATCGTGCGAACGATGATCCGCCGCGTGAAGCGCAAGGACGACCAGCTTGCCACCTACACGCATGCAGACTTCATGCCGGGCGTGCTGTCGTATGCGCATGTGCTGGCGCTGATGGCGGGCGCCGAAGCGCGCGATGGCGGCGACGCTTGGGCGCGCCGGCCGATGCAGGCCCATGCGGCCGAAACCTCGGTGCCGCTCGCCGAAGTGATCCGCAAATGCCGCGCGATTGCCGGCCACTCGCGGCCGCACGTGCTCGCGATGCTGCGACGCATGGAGAAGCTCAATCTCGTCACGATCGAAGCGGCGCAGGCGGACCATGCGGGCGGTGCGGTCGACTATGCGGCGTCGTCGGATGCGCGCCAGGTCGTCACGTTCGACGCCGCGCGCGTGATCGATCGCGCGCAGCAGGTGGCCGATCACGATCTCGACCTGTCGATCAACAGTGAACTCGAACTCATCGAGCTCGCCGATCTCGAAGCGCTGATCGGCGTCGAGAAGACGATGCTGCTCAACAAGCTGTCGAACGGCGAGATTGCCGACGAGTTGTTTGCGTTCCGCAAGTCGAAGGTCCTCAGTTACGTCGAACAGAAGGGGGTGACGTACTTCTCGCGGCGCAACGCGCGACGCGGCGACGTGCGCTCGCTGGAGGATCTCGTGTCGATCGACCAGCGCACGCTGTTCGACGTCATCAGCGCGTTCGATACCTACGATCTCGCGAAGCTGATCGCGAATCTCGACGATCGCGCGGTGGCCGACAAGCTGTTCTCCGTGATGACCGAGGCGCGGCGCAACGAGGTGTCGTGGGTGATGCGCCGCGAGCTCAAGCTCGACCCGATCGAGATCGAGGACATCGAGCGGCGCGTGCTGGATGCCGTTCGCGCGGCGAAGGCGCCGGCGGCGGGCACCGTGCCTGTCGCGTCGGCATCGGATGCATGACAAGGGGGCGCGTATGGATCTGTTGACCCTGGCCGGTGTGGTGTTGGGCGGCGCGGCGATCGTGTTCGGTTTCGCGCTGGAAGGCGGGCATTTCTCGATGCTGTTCCAGTTCGAGGCGCTCGTGATCGTGCTCGGCGGCACGCTCGGCGCGGTGATGATCCAGAACACGTGGGCGCGCTTCTTCGACGCGGTGAAGCAGTTGCGGCTCGCGTTCGTCCGTGCGCGCGAGGTCGATCGCAAGAACCTGTCCGACCTGCTCGAATGGGGCGACCGCGCGAAGCTCGACGGGTTGCTTGCGTTCGAATCGATGGATGTGAGCGGCATTCATCCGTTCGCGCGCCGCGGGCTCGAACTGCTGGCGAACGGTGTGTCGACCGCCGTGCTCGAAGACGCGTTGCAACGCGAACTCGATGCCTACGAACGCAGCCGCCTCGCTGCTGCGCGCGTGTGGCAGCAGGCGGGCGGGTATGCGCCGACGTTCGGCATTCTCGGGTCGGTGCTCGGGCTCGTGCAGGTGACGAGCCATATTCTCGAACCGGCGCAGCTCGGGCCGGGCATCGCGGTCGCGTTCATCGCGACGCTGTACGGGCTGGCGTTCGCCAACCTCGTGTTCCTGCCGCTATACGGCAAGCTGCGCGCGCAGATCGACAGCGAGCTGCGGTTTCGCAAGCTGTATCTCGACGGATTGCTGGCGATATCGCGCAAGGAATCGCCGCATACGATCGAGACGCGCCTGACCGGTGACGTGCGCGGGCGCGCGGTCGAATCGCTCGCGTGATGCGCGTGTGCCGTACGACGAACCCGGACTTCCAACCGCATGACTGCTCGAACTGACGGTGCATCCGCTGCCGATCGCGACGACGACGAACTCGAAGGCGCGCAATCCGGCCGCTGGCTGATTTCGTACGCGGATCTCATCACGACGCTGATGGTGCTGTTTCTCGCGTTGTACGTGCTCCAGCTCGCGAAATACAACGCGCTCGATGCGCGGTACCAGACGCTCGCGCGGCATTCTGAAAGCGCGGCGAGTGCATCCGCTGCCGTGACGCCTGAGCACTCACCGCCCTGGCTCGCCTTGCTCGATTCGTTGAAGTCGAACGGCCGGATCTCGCTCGTGAAAGCGCCGCATGGCGTCGAGATCGGCATCGACGCGAAGATCCTGTTCAATGTCGGCGATGCGCGCCTGCTGCCCGATTCGTCACCCGTGCTGAACCAGATCGCGCAGGCACTGAGCGATCACGCGACCGGCGACATTCTCGTCGAAGGGCATACCGACAGCGTGCCGATCGCGAACGCGAAATATGAATCGAACTGGGAGCTGTCGTCGGCGCGCGCGGGGAGCGTCGTGCGCTACCTGGCCGAGCGCGGCGTCGCACCGCACCGGCTCGCGGCGATCGGGCGGGCCGATACGCAGCCGCTCGTCGCGGGCGACGATGCGGCCGCGCGGGCGCGAAACCGGCGTGTCACGATCTTCGTTGCATACTGATTCGCGCTGAATTTTCGTTGTTCGCGCATCTATAAGCAGCCGCATATGTCCGCCTGACAACAACATAACGAATCTCGCATGATGAGCATGTGAATTCAGCGATGCGGTTCTGCGCGTGCATGCCGATAACCCAATCTGGCTCAGACCGAGCGGTTATCGAGGGTTCCCCATGCATTTCTGGCGCAAGCTTTCTATACAGAACAAGCTGATTCTCAGCATGACGAGTTGCCTGCTCGTGTTCGTCGCGATCTCGAGCGGACTCAGCATCCGTCTGATCGGCAACGCGGTGCGCGATCGCGTCGTCCGCGAAGAACTGCCGACGGCCGTGAACGGCATCCGCGCCGACGTGCAGCGGCAGATGGCCGGGCCGATCGCCGCGTCGCGGATTCTCGCGCGCGATGCGTTCCTGCTGCAATGGGAAGCCGACGGCGAACCCGACGCCGGCACGCGCAACTGGATCCAGCTCGCGAAGAACGTGAAGGACGAGCAGAAGGCCGCGTCGGTGCAGTGGGTGTCCGTGAAGAGCGGCAACTACTATAACGAAGCGGGCCTGCAGCGGAAGGTGACCGACAAGGATCAGTGGCTGACCGGCTTCCTGTCGTCCGGCAAGGCGTTCGACGTGAACATGGACCGCGAGGTGACGGTCGGCGGCTACATGATGTTCATCAACAGCCGTGTCGAGCTTGATGGCGTGCCGATCGGTGCGGCCAGCATGAGTCTGTCCGTCGATGCGCTCGCGAAGGGGATTGCTGCTTACCGGATCGGGGAGACCGGGTTCGCGTATCTCGTGCGTCCCGACGGCGCGATCATGATGCATCGCGATACGGCGCTGATCGACGGCAAGCATTTCATGAAGGATCAGCCGGGGTTGCCGGGGGATGCGTCGTCGACGCTGTTGGCTGGGCAGCCGTATGCGTATCTGAGCTACAACGGTGATGGCGGCGCGCGGTTCATCGCGACGTCGTTCATTCCGGAGTTGAACGCGTATGTGGTCGTCGAGGTGCCGCAGGCTGAATTGCTCGGGCCTGTGACGCGTGCGATTCGTAGCGCAGCGCTGGTTGCGGCGGTGGTGGGGCTGGGTGTCGCGTTGCTCGTGATCTGGCTGGTGGGGCGCGCGATTGCCGCGCCGATTCGTCGTGCAGCGACGCTGCTGTCGGAGATCGCAAGCGGCCAGGGCGACCTGACGCGCCGGATGACGGTCGAGAGCGAGGACGAGATCGGGCAGTTGTCGGATGCGTTCAACCGGTTCGTGTCGTCGCTGTCGACGCTGGTGCACAGCATTCGCGCGGCTTCATCGTCGATTGCGACCGGGTCGGCGCAGATTGCGACGGGGAATGCGGACCTCAGCGAACGCACCGAAGGACAGTCGAGCAACCTGGAGCGCACGGCTTCGTCGATGGAAGAGATCACGGCCGTGGTGCGGAACAACACCGAAACGGCAACGACGGCCGCGAAGATGATCAACGGCGCTTCCGATACGGCGGCGCGCGGCGGGCAGGTGGTGGGCGAGGTTGTGACCACGATGCAGGAGATCAGCGACGCATCGCAGCGGATCTCCGAGATCATCGTGATGATCGACAGTATCTCGTTCCAGACGAACATTCTGGCGTTGAACGCGGCTGTGGAAGCGGCTCGGGCCGGGGAGCAGGGGCGCGGGTTTGCGGTGGTGGCTTCCGAAGTGCGGAATCTGGCGCAACGCAGCGCGCAGGCGGCGAAGGAGATCAAGGTGCTGATCGAGCATAGCGCGGGGACGGTGAATACCGGGTCGCGGCTGGTGAGTGAGGCCGGGAAGGTGATGCGTGATGTGGTGTCGCAGGTTCAAGGCGTGAGCGCGATGATGAGCGAGATCGCTGAGGCAAGCCTGGAGCAGAGCGCCGGTATCGATCAGATCGGCGACGCGGTGCAGTCGCTCGATCAGATGACGCAGCAGAATGCGGCGCTGGTGGAAGAAAGCGCGGCGGCTGCGGCGAGCTTGAAGCAGCAGGCGGCGGAATTGACGCGGCTGGTGTCGGCTTTCAAGGTGGATGAGTAAAGTCTGATTCGCGATTTAGAATAATGCGTTTCTGAGGGACGGCTGCCGTGGGTTCACGGCAGCCGTTTTTGCATGTTTGCGCGGGATTTGGTAACGCTTATAAAAATGAAACGCATTTTCAAGTGGAAGATCGGGGTGGGTGCGACGGTGCTCGTCGCGGTGGCGGCTGCGGTGGGGGCGAAGGTTGTAAGGTCGCCGACGGATTCTTATCTGGCTTATCGGGAGAAGGTTGCGGCGGAGGTTGGCGCGGCCAGAATGGAAGATCAGGCGGATCTAGACAAGAAATATGCGGCCGAGGTGAATGCGCGGCTGGTTAAGCTTGTTGGAGCGGTTAAGGCGAAAGGGTTTTCCGGGAAGGCGGGGAGTAACGTGCAAAGCGTTGTGCCCGATGATGGGATGACGCCCGGGCCGGATGGGCTGTTCTTGAAGTCGGATGATGGGAAGGTGAGTCTTCTGGTTACGACAGTTCCACTTTTGAAAGCTTGGGCGAAGAGGGCGGATGTTGAGATCAAGTCCATGGATGATGTTGCCGTTATCTTCGATAGCGAGGCTTTCTATACGGATGTGTTTGCCGATGATGCAGCGGCGTTTCGGTTTGCCGAGTTGCCGGTGAAGCGGAAGCCGGCTGATATGGTGGTGAAGGCGTTGCTGCTCGGGGAAAGCCAGGATGGGGTGCCGGAAGGGCCGAATACGTTGGCGGTCTCTGTCAAGCAAGGAGAGAGGGTTTATGTCCTTTGGCGGGAGGTGAAGGTACCGGGGATTGCGGCTTGTGGGGTGCGGATTGCCGGGGAGAAGTGGCAAGAGTGTTTTGCGAAGCATTTGCCTACACAGAAGGAGTATTCGCAGATTGTGTCGGAAGTGGAGGCGATGGTGGATGACGGTGGTCGATAGTGCACGGCTTCTCGAGGTCTCTGTGCTAACGGCTTACTGGATTACGGCCGTAACTCTGCCGTCGTGCGACTTTTTGTATTACACGAAAGTGACGTGTTGATGGTCGGATTCGGCCAATAAGCGACGTTTGCGATCGCTGAGACTGCTGCATCATTCAAATGATTGCTTCTTATCCGAAGCCGGTCATTCGTCGACAGTTTTCGCTCGCCAACTTGTCGGCCGTTGCTGACATCGCAGTATGTCAGGAAGCAAAACGCCGCCTTTCGCTCTCAGGCCAGAAACATGACTTCGACTCGAGCTAAAGCTCATGTACGACCCGATTGCGGCACACCACCAGAAGAGTCAGATTCCCGAGAAAGGTTCTCGTGACGGAGTGTCAGATGGTATTGCCAGACGACTCAATCACATTCCGAAGCGTGAGCGCACGAGGAAAGGAGAAGTGGTACAAATTGAATCGAGTCCACGCTTGGTGACTTTCCCAAAAAGTGGCGCGCTGTCTACCCGGAGCACCGAGACAAGATGATCAGCGACTCACTGCTTCGCAGACCTTCGCAACGCCGCTCCCGTGGTGAAGTGAGGCACAATTGCGTACCACAGCAGGGCATTCTGCTACGATCCAAGCTTGGAGTGAAAAACGGCTATAGTAAGCACGATCGCATTTTTTTGACGATCACCTCGGCAGTAAATCAATCCATAAATCAAAAGAGAAAAATGACGGGGGCGATGTGGGAAGCGTCGAAGACCTAGTTGGCACCGAAGTACAAGGGTGGATGCTCACCCGCCGGATCGGTCGCGGGGCCGATGGAATCGTATATGCTGGAACTAAGGGCGATAGGGAAGCCGCAATCAAGATTTTTTTTCCCGACTCTTTGGTCGCCAACGGTATCGCCGCGGCCCGAGAGAGACTCGAACTCCAGATCGGGCTCATCGGTGAAAAGCGACATCCAAATCTGGTCCAGGTCCATGACGGTGGAGAAGAACCTGACCTTGAAACACTCTTCTTGGTGATGGAACTCGTAGACGGAACCTCATTGGACAAGCTACTAGGCAAAATTCCAGCGGAGGCAATTCCGAAGCTCGCGGGTCAACTCGCGTCGGCTGCAGAGTACTTAGAAAGCGTGGGCCTCGTCCACCGCGATATTAAGCCTGCAAATATCATGATCAGCGATGACTTTCAGACGCTGACGTTACTTGACCTCGGGATTGTTCATCAATTGCCAGCGGATGACGATCAGGGACGGCTCTCCGGATTAGAGTTTGTCGCAACCTTACGATATAGCCCACCGGAATTCGTGTGGCGTACTGAGGAGACAAGCGAGGACGGGGCATGGCGCGCCGTGACATTTTATCAAATTGGTGCAACTTTGCACGATATGATTACCGGTAGCATTTTGTTTTCTGGATATGATACACCGCGCGCGTGTCTGTACGATTCAGTGCGAGATCGCACGCCCGTCATCAAGTCAAACGTCGTAGACGCTTCGCTTATCCAAGTAACGCA
The DNA here is from genome assembly GCF_017104585.1 of Burkholderia sp. Ac-20392. NCBI lineage: Bacteria > Pseudomonadati > Pseudomonadota > Betaproteobacteria > Burkholderiales > Burkholderiaceae > Burkholderia > Burkholderia sp. Ac-20392. The sequence continues at coordinate 58,689 of NZ_JAAGPB010000003.1, read as the reverse complement.
GGCGTGTTTGTTAAAAGACTGGAGGCAACGGCTGCAATTTGTGTCTTGGGGCAGCTTCTATGGATCAGTGTCAGCTGCGGATCCGCAGCAACAGGAAAAAAGGATTCGGCTTCGTCAGCTTATGCAAGAAGAGGAGCGGCAGGCCTCCGCAAAACGCGGTGCGAAAGCACTCGGCCCAACACGCGAACAGCAACTATGGCAGTTGAATAACACGTTGATGCTGGAGATACGCACATATTTGCTTGATACCTCCATATTTCCAATGTGTCGTGTCGAGGAAAATATGATTTCCCCTAGGGAATATGCAATGCAGTTGCATTTTGACAACGATCAGTCGAGAGGCTTTCAGTCAAACGTTTCCTTTACGGTGACCATAGGTGTTGATTCTATGATGGAAGACGCAACAAAGCTTTCGTTTAGTGCGGTAAAAAATGGCCAGACAGTGGCGTCGGCAGCGTGGACGGAGATGTTTACTGTAGAGACTGCATTCGCCTCTTGTCGACAAGCCTTCCTTAACGCGGTGGAAGCTATCTTAAGTGCCTAACGGGGTAACGATGTCAACAATGTTCTGGGTCCGAACCGATCAGCTTGACGCCGAGCAAAGACAAGCTGTCGAGAATATTCCTGAGACAGAAAGCTTTCTTTTAACAGGGCCGGCAGGTTCGGGGAAAACAAATATCCTATTGCTGAGAGCGAAATGGTTGACCCTCAAGCAACAAAGTGATTTCAAAATCGTTGTATTTACGGCAAGTCTCCGTGAGTTTGTGGAGCAAGGTTGTGTGCATTACAAAATTGATCCTGAATCTGCGATTACTCAGATGACGTTCTTTAAAAATGTTCTCCAGGAATATTCTGTCTCGTTTACTCTATCTGGTGACTTTGAAACCGACAGAAATATGTTGGCCGGAAAGGTTATGTCGCTGGTGGATTCTAAGTCAATATCGAATGACTATTGTGGGACAATTCTGGTCGACGAGGCTCAGGATTACACGGACACAGAGTTAATCGTCTTTAGGTCTTTAACAAAGAGATTGGTGCTCGCCTCGGACTCGAGGCAAAGCATATACAAGACAACGCATACACCAGGATTGATGCAGAAGCTGGTGAACGATAACACTGTAAATTTGCGCTATCACTATCGCAGCGGATTGAAACTGTGCAAGGTGGCCGACGCAATACTAACCGACAAGATCGCGTTCCCTCGGCTCCAGGGAGAGTGTCGGTACGCGGAGGCAATATTGCCTTCGTCGGTTGTGCAGGTACAATGTTCTGATTTCGATGCCCAGTTGGACAGCATCGTCGAAAGCCTTAGGTCGCAGTTAGACCTTTACCCTGACGAGCGAATCGGGGTCTTGTTTCCAAAACGTGAGCAAGTTGCAAAATTTGAGGAATACTTTGCATTGTCGCCGGTTAGTGACCCACAGGGCCGAATCCGGATCGATACGCTGCATGGTGCCAAAGGGTGGGAATTTAGAGCCGTTCACTTGGGGGGATGTGAGGTGCTCTACCGGATGGGGGCTACCCAGAAGCGCTTGATCTACACCGGAATCCTGCGAGGAAAAACCAGCGTTCACTTGTACTATAGCGGTCATCTGCCGGGATACCTTGAAGCTGCGCTTGCAGTGCTTCAACCTCCGCCACAAAATCCAAATCTTGACGACTTGTTTTAAGGCCCATGATGTTAAAGCGCGACACTGAAACCCTATCTGAAATCCTGGGTGCGAGCAATGCGGAGCCGAACAATTCCGGTGCCGATTTGTTTGCGTCGAAGATTTTTATGGAAACGAAATACCATGAAACGTTCCGAGGGAAGCATTCAGACGACCTTGCACTTCCCAGCGTGGTGATCCCCTCTAATGGCGACGTCGAGGACTTTTTTGCCACTGTCGCAACCTACTATCAAGGCAACTCGCCGCTTTCCCCACTGGTGCATGTCCTAAGTCACAGTACGGCTAGCCTAATGGTGAATAAGGCAAAGGGGATTAATTTTCGTTCGTCACTTGAAGATAGAGCACTTCTAAAGGCGAGCCTCGGCTGTGTCATCGGTGAGGCAATGTTGTCTCGCATCGGAGCGCCAGAAGTAGGAGATGTCACCTACGCTGGATGCCGGCGCACGTTTTCGTTTTCGCTTTTCCGAGCCATTTTGATTCATGGTGCCGCTTTTAGCCCAAAGGAACTTGCAGAACGATGGGTCCGACTACGTCGTATAGCTAGATTGCGAGTGTTGGGTCCTACTATCGAGACGATCCTTTCTATCCATGCCATCACGTGCGACATAGGGGAAGAGCCGGCACAAATTGATCGGAATTTGCGCGATGCACTGAGACTGATGGTGAAAGGTGCGGATGGTAGTGGACAGGTTCAGATGGTTTTGGCAATGATGTATCCACAGTTGTTTGAGGCGATCGATGATCTTCGAGGTGCCTTTGACGGAAGAATGAACGCGTTCCTGCGAATAGTGGATGTCATCCGGACCGAGTCGCGCGGCGCAGCCATTGACGAAATTGCTATCGCCTTCTTTTGTAATCAAATTCTCCCGGGCTCGTTTGCGCATACTTCCGCTATCGCCAAATTTGCTGGTAATTTTCCGTCGGCGGTTATTTGGTACGGTTTTTTTGCTGCGTGCTCGGATGTTAAGAGTTCGTCACGAGTTGATGTTGGTCTACTCGCGAAGTTACAACGCGATTTATTGGCTCCTTTTTCCTTTGAACAACGCCCCCGGTGCGACATCTCGTTTGAGGAACTGGAAGTCTTGATGAGGTCATCTACTTCATCAAATTCTTTGAGGCCGAGCCAGCAGCGGTCGCTACTGGTTGCACTTCTTCCAGGTGTTGATGTTTATATGCGCGTTGAGGAAGAGGAACCTCCGGTTCGGAGTCGTCGCGCAGTCGAAGCCGAAGAGCTAAATGAGCGCGCGTCGAGATTGATTGAGGAGGCGCTTTACACCCTGAAAAAGGCACAGTCGATAGGTCGCGACGATGAAAACATAAAAAAGTACACGTCAGGGAAGCGCTGAACAGAATATCGCTAACATAATCTATGAATACATTCGAAACACTGTCGTTTTATCGTGGGGTGTCTGTAAAGTACCGGACAGATCAACTTTCCTTGATTGTGCCGAGACGTGACCGTCGTCCTAAGGACTCGTCTCAGCACTTTCATGATATAGCGGACGAGTGGTTCAAAATTCGCTTTGGGATTCCGTATCGGAGTCATGGTGTTTTTTTGACATCGAGATTTGTCACGGCGTCTGCGCATGCAGCCACGGTTGATCACGTGATGAGAGTGATCCCGGTTGGTGCGTACAAATATTGCTGGTCACCGGAAGTGAAGGACCTTTTGTTTGCGGCGAAGCGGTTTGCATCGTCTCCTCGAGATGAGATAGGAGAATATCTTGAAAGTGTACGATACCAAGAAGTGGATCTTCAGGATGCGCAGCACTCGGGGCATGAACTGATGCTTTTCTGCGAACGCTATGTCGCGATACCAACTGGCATCCTCGGTGTCGAACCGGACATCGAGAACACTTCAATAATCTTGACTCCCTGACGTTGCTCCTTAGATGACTGCACATTTCCGAGTCATTAGGCATGGTGAAAAGCGGAGCAAAGCTTCTGACTGGCAACAGCGCCGCGCGAACGGCTGTTGCTTCCAAAAGACATAGTAAAATCGAGCAACAATGTGCAAGAAACTGAAATCCATCTTAAGCCCAAGGGTGGCGCTGCGTGTAGTGGCTGTAGTACTTCGCCGGCGTAGTTGAGCGGTGCTGCGCATTTCCTAAGATCGCTAAAAGTCTCGCAGCTTCTTGAGTAATTTCTGCCTCGGCTTAAGAGTGCCGGTTGGCCGATACTGGGAATTATCGTCCCACTGGTCGATACCGCCATTGTCGGCGATCTGCGAGAGGCCAGTGTGATCCAAGGCCGGCTAGCCTTGTGTCTCCAGCCATCGTGTCAAGCGCACTTCCAAATTCTCATTCCCGTTGTCTTCTATCCTTTCTTTGGCCATTTTCGCCCCACCCACCAAGATTGAATTCCCGCGAGGCGTTCTGCCCGCAGGTCGTCCGAAAGTGTCGTATATTAAAAAAATTTTGGCGCAGGGTTGAACGATCCACGCATGACGAGGGTTCGTGCAAAGCGACTCAAGCGAGCAAACGACCGCTGCCCGAATGAAATCGCCGATTCGGTGGCTCGCGATGTACCGTCCGTTGAGGTTGGGAGGGAGAGTTCGCTGATTGAGAAAGTTGTCGTTCGGTTGCTCCATACCAACTAAGTCAGCAATCAGCCAAATTGCTGACTTAGAGGCCCCCCGATCCTAGCGGCAGCAACGGTCAATGACAGAGCATTGATCTTTTAAAATCGGACGGCCATTCAAGAGGGCGAATTCAACGGGTCGATGCAACAGCTTGATGGAATCGTTCAGTCGGTGTATCGAAATCTAATATCTTTCGCGGAAACTCTGGCCGTCGGCCATCGCTGCATCTGCTGTCGGGACGACAAATACACAACAGACTCTAGCGACCGGCACGGAGAGGTGCCTTCTAATGTGGAGTGGCGCGATCTCCAAATGCCGCGCGTAGTGCTTGCTGAAATTTTCCTGCAATTTTCGCGAATCCGTCGTACGTAGGATGCAACTCGTTAGCCCAATCGGTATCAGGATCCAAGGTATCTTGGGTTCCCACAACTACCACATTTTTGGCAGTAGTGGAAAATTCGCCGAGCATCGTCGCGAATCTACGGAGGATCATTGTGACGATGCCACGTCCTGCCGTGAAAAATCCAGGATCCACCGCGAAAGTAGTCCACCCTCGATCGGCGAATGACGGATGTAGCCATGGTCCAACGAGGCCGCCGCAGATAGAAGCATTCGTCGGCGTTGCGAAATCATATTGATTGAAAAAAAGGTAGGCGTCCGGAGCGTAATAATTACGTATATCGATTAAATCAGAATACGCCCGCTTCACGATGTCCATGATATCTAGCAATGCATCAGCATTGACAGCGTCCGCGAGATTATAGCCGACGGACGCAGCATCTTTTAACCAGAACCGGAATGCATCGCCGACAAGGTCATTTCCACCACCGGAGAAAAGGATCGCGTCGAACGGTCCGAGCGTTGGATCTTTTAGCGTCGCTATCAGTCTATCGCGCTTGGATGCTCCAAGTAACGTAGTCGTAGCGTCGCCGTAATGTGCAAGCTTCAATGGTTTCGGGTTAAGGTTCATCAGCCTCGTCAGCGACACGACTACGTCCGTGGGAAGATGCCCGAGCGAAGGTACTGGATAGTCGAACCACGAATCCCCCATTGCCAGTAGATTCAGTGGTTGCGCACCCGTGCAAGCGAAGTTCTTTCGAGCGTCATCCAACTGACGTCTGTGTTCCGTTCGACGTGCATCGATGTCTGATTGAATTTGTCGCTGCAACTGACGATAGGCCTCTAACGTATTGCGAGCCATGTCCCCCCCCGCCGGAAATAAGCGCTCTGAATGATGATTTAGGATGTTTGCCTTGCCGTGCAGTAGGTGGAGAAGGTGCGAAAACTCGAGCGAACAAGCGCGGTTAAGGTTAGGGAAAATCCCAAAAACTCAAAACCGTCGCGGTATGGAGCGGAGGCGCATTGCCGCATCCCTGACAGGGACACGTGTGTGGCACCGTCTGGCTCTCGCCGATAATTGCGCACTTGGGCACGTGAATCGGGAAAGGTTGGCAGTCCAATTGCGCAGTGATTGACTGATCGGCGTTTTGTTGTTGCCCTGTTACCGTCACGGCGTGCCTCACTCGTGGCAAGTGCGCATCGCACTGCCCGCGATTGCCGTAGATCGGCGGATTCGTTTGTGCAGGCAATTGCGTACAGACTATAAGCGCACAGAACCAGACCCAGCAGAATGGACACACCTTTTTTATCATCGCGCACCCCGTAACGTCGTCAATCGAGCATAGGCGAAAATCAAGTTAAGTCAATTCGCTGATAAACCGCACTTTGAAGCCACGTCGACATTCATAACTTCGCCTCGGAGAACTACCAAGTCCGTCATGGCACCTCTTTCGATATCGTCGATGTGTGAGCTTTCGATCCACATCGCTGCGTAAAGTAGAGAGGTGGTCCGAGCAACGGCCGCATCACTCTTACACATGGCATCACTCACGCGACACAATGCCGGCAACGGGTCGCGACATTCACGGAAATCTGCGATGAACCTTTTTTGAGCCATACGATGCTTGCGCTGCGGTCGGGTTCAGTTCACGCGAATGAAAAAGTTCACCACAATCGTCTGCGGACGGGTCTCGTCGTCGAAATTGGCACCTTCGGATTGCCTTACCCTCGCTGTCCCGCGCAACGGCAAAGAGCACATTGGACTGCTTCAGCGACGCGATATCCAAAGTGTGCCCGCTCTCAGGCGGGTACGGTGTGTCCTGGTACGCATCCAGATCAGCGATGAGGGCGATCAAGTCGGTCTGGTCGGGAGACTCGAAAGCGATGGTCTTGGCAGATGATGCTAGCCAAAAAGGGAAATTGAAGCACCCGGCGACGAAGCCGTGCTCGACATCGATGGCTGTCCGGTACTGTTGGACCTTTCAAAAAGCGGGCAGGGGCACGCACCTCCCTATACCTAATGGCCAATCTCCGACAATCCCCCATTTCTGAGATGCCAGCCCGACTACACTGGTCTTGAAGCCTTGCTTCTCGTCATCGGAGGTAGAACGCAGTCCCCTTCGCACCGATGGTCGACCGTAAGCCGTCTTGCCCAACAAGACGTAGCGAAGGGGGAGAAAGAATGGAAACCCAAGGCATCAAAGAAGCGCGGGCCGCATGGGCGGCAACCCATACGACCCGCTGACCACCACCAACTCAACACAGGAGTCGGCAATGGCTAACGCCTATAGTAAGACACGTCCCAAGAAGCTCAAACGGTATCCCGAGGTTGAGCTGATCCTCGACAACAAGCCTGACCTTCCGCAGAAGGGCCAGCCGTACATGCCGTGGATGCGTGCGATCGACGCGCATTTCGAGATGTTCGGATTTCTGCCAGGTGATCGCGTATATCTCGAGTTCAATTTCGATCTTCGGTTCGTCACTATCAGACCTGATCGCAGCGCGCTGAACTGGCGAGAGCAGCCTTACGGTGCTGCTGCCCAAGAAGAGGAGCAGTCGTAAGTCGCAAGGGCCGCTTCGCGCGGCCCTTGCTGCTGGATCGGTGTTTCCGCGCGAACACAACCGAGAGTAGGGGACTATTGCGGGCACAGTGTCCGTGTTGGCGCTCACCTTTAACGATTGTCACGACCACTGTACGCGGAGGAACCCGCGCAACCGCGTACCCTAACCAGCGCGAGCTTTCACGATCTTCCCTCGCTGCATTACATATTCGACGCGCTCCCCCTGACCGGCCACCACCCCAATATCCTCAAGCGGATTCCCGTCAAGCACGACCAGATCCGCAATCGCTCCCGCAGCCACGACCCCAAGCTGCCCCTGCATATTGACGATCTCCGCAGCCACGGTCGTCGCCGACCTGAGCGCTTCCAGATTCCCCAACACCTCCGCCCGAATCCGAAACTCTCCGCTTTGAAATGCGTGCATTTCCCCGAGCAGATCCGACCCGAACCCCATCTTCACGCCGGCGTTCGCATAGATTTCCAGCGATTCGCGTCCTTTCTGCTGAACGGAAGCCACCTTTGCCACCGATTCGGGCGGCATCCCGAACTCCGCGCCGTGTTTGGCAAGCGCGTCATAAGTGACAAGCGTGGGCACCACAAACGCCCCATGCTCATGCATCAGCTTCGCCGCCGCCTCATCCACAAGATTCCCATGCTCGATCGTCCTCACCCCACAGCGCACCGCCCGCGCAATCGCCCGCCCCGTATACGCGTGCGCCATCACATAAGTATTCGCGGCCGCGGCTTCATCCACGATGGCCCGAATCTCGTCCTCGGAGTACTGCGTGTTCGCAATCGGGTCGGTTGGCGAAGCAACGCCACCTGACGCCATGATCTTGATCTGCGTCGCGCCTTTCTGAATTTCTTCACGTACCGCCAGCCGCACACCTTCGACCCCGTCCACCACCCGAGCAATCGCCCCTGTCCTGAAACAGCACGAGCAAGGCTCCAGCAAGTCCCCACGCGGCCGAAAGTCCCCATGCCCGCCGGTCTGCGACAACGCCTTTCCCGACGGAAAAATCCGCGGCCCCGACACCAGCCCGGTTTCGACCGCCTGCATCAAGCTCCAGTCCGCACCCCCTGCATCGCGCACGCTGGTAAAACCGCGCGCCAACATCGCATCGAGAATCGGCAACGACCGAATCGCGGCAAGAATATTCGGCTGCGTCGCATTCGCACCGAGATTCGCATTCGACGCCAGCACATGCACATGGCAATCGATGAACCCCGGCATCACGGTCTTGCCGCGCACGTCGATCACCTGAGCATTCGGAAAATCCACCGGCCGATCGGTGACTTCGACGATCCGGTCGCCGTCGATCACGACATGATGATGGTCGAGCAGCACGCCCCGTTCGAGATCGAGTACGTTGCCGCCTTGAAGCACGGTAATGGTCATGGAGAGAGATCCTTATCGATTGACGGAAGCGGCACGCTTGGCGTCCTTCACGAAACGCGTCCCGATGAAACTGACGGCCGCCGCGAGCGTCACGTAGAAAGCCGGCGCCATGTTGCTGCCGGTGCGGGCGATGAGCCACGTGATCAGGAACGGTGCGAAGCCGCCGAAGATCGTGACCGCGAAGTTGTACGCGACGGACAGCCCGGTCGACAGCACTTTGGTCGGGAACAGTTCGGCGAACGCCGCGAGGATCGGCCCGGTGTAGATCGCGATCAGCACGCCGAACACGGCCTGGAACACGATCAGCGACGTGAATCCGGGCGCATGGTTGATCCACGCGAACATCGGCCACGCGAGCACGAAGATGGCCAGCGCCGATCCGGACAGGAACACGCGCCGTCCCCACACGTCGGCGAGCCGGCCGACGATCGGCGAGCAGCACATGATCATCAGCCCGCCGACCATGCCGGCCGCGAAACCATGCGATTGCGGCAGATGCAGCGTGCGCACGGAATACGTCGGCATGTAGAACAGCAGCACGTAGGTGCAGACGGTCCACAGAATGACCATCGAAAAGCTCGCGAACGTCTCGCGCGGGTAGGTGGACAGCACTTCCTTCAGCGGCGAGCTCTCTTTCGCCTGCGCTTCGACGGCACTGAATGCCGGCGTCTCGTCGATATGGCTGCGGATGAAGTAGCCGACGGGCCCGACGATGATCCCGAGCAGGAACGGCAGCCGCCAGCCCCAGCTATGCAGCGCCTGCGTGTCGAGCGACGTCGTGACGAAGGTGCCGGTCGCGGCGCCGAGCAGCACCGCGAAGCCGATGCTCGACTGGATCCAGCTCGAGTAGTACGCGCGCTTCTCCGGCGGCGCGTATTCGGTGAGGAACGCGGTGGCGCCGCCCATCTCGCCGCCGGCCGAGAAACCTTGCAGCAGCCGCGCGACGACGATCAGCAGCGGCGCGGCGATACCGGCCTGTTCGTAGGTCGGCGCGAGCCCGATGAGCGCGGTGCCGGCGGCCATCATGAGGATGGTGAGCGACAGCGCGGCCTTGCGCCCGACCTTGTCGGCGTAGACGCCGAGCACGATGCCGCCGACGGGCCGCATGAAGAAGCCGACGCCGAACGTCGCGACGGTCAGCAGCACGGACGTCAGTTCGTTGCCGGTCGGAAAGAACAGTTTCGCGATGATGACCGCGAAGAAGCTGTAGACGGTGAAATCGAACCATTCGAGACCGTTGCCGATCACGGTCGCGACGATGGCGCGGCGGCGCTGCTGCACCGCCGCATCGACGGCAGGCGCGGCGCGCGGGGAAAGCGTTCCTTGCATGGTCTCTTCCTTGGCCAGAAGACGGGACGGGCGCCCCGCGTGAACCCCATGCTAAGGACAGCGCGATTTTTTTCTGAAACGAAAGATTCGCATGCACGCATGCGCTGGACGCATGCATTGCGTTCCGGATGGGTCAGGGCGCCGTCTGCCGCTCCGCTTGTTCGAACAGCCAGCGGGTGAACAGGCGGGCGGCGTGGTTCTGCGCGCGGTCGTTGGGCGAGATCACGTAGTAGCCGCCGCCGTGGCTCGCGGATGCGTCGGTCACGCGCACGAGCAGCCCGGCTTCGATGCATGCGTCGATCATGTAGCGCCAGCCGAGCGATATGCCCTGGCCGAGGATGGTCATTTGCACGATCTGCGGATACGAGTTGATGGTGATGTCCTGCGGTCGCGCCTTCTGCCGGTCGATGTCGTTCTGGTCGAACCATTCGGACCACGACATCCACTGACGCTGCCCGTCCTCGAGGCGCAGCAGCGTCTCGTTCGCGAGATCGGCCGCGTCGAGCATGCGGCCGGCCAGGTAACTCGGCGCGCAGACGGGAAACACTTCCTCGTCGAACAGACGTCGCGCGGTGTATTCGACGGGCGCCTGCTGGCGCACGTAGTAGACGCCCACGTCGAACTCCGCCGGCGACATCGACGCGAGCCCGTCGCGCACGATCAGCCGCAGCTTGATGTCCGGATACGCGGCGCGAAACTCGGGCAGGCGCGGCGTGAGCCACAGCAGCGCCACGCCGGACGAGCACGCGATCGTCAGTTCGAGATCGCCGTAGGGCTTCATCACGTCGTGCGTGGCTTCCGCGCATTGCGTGAGGAGACGGTGCACCTGCTCTGCGTATTGCTCGCCGGCGATCGTCAGCCGCAGCGAACGATGTTCGCGCACGAACAGCGAGCGGCCGAGGAATTCCTCGAGCTGCTGGATCTGCCGGCTGATCGCGCTTTGGGTCAGGTGCAGCTCGGCGGCCGCGCGCGTGAAGCTCGCATGCCGCACAGCGGCTTCGAACGCGATGAGGCACTGAAGGGGCGGCAGGGGTGTGATGCGCATGGCGGGTGTGAAGGTCTCGTGGCTCGCGACATCATAAGCGCGGATCGAAAGGAAATCACAAGCTTGCGCATGGGGGAAAGCCCGACGCGTCCGATGCGTAATACAGATTTACAAAGTCCGGGCGATGCGGCGTCAACATGGGGCAGGGACGGGACGTTCACTACTGCAGCAACAATCCTTTTCACGACAAGACGGAAGAACTGCACTCATGAAACTCAAATCCATCCCCGTGATTCTGTGCGCCGCATTGATGGCGAATGCCGCGTTCGCCGACGAGCTTCACAACAAGGCGATGGCCGCCACGCACGATCTTCAGCGGTCCATCGAGGAAATGCACGTGATCCAGCAGGAACATGGCGGCGAGTTCGGCGGCCACATGGCGCGTGCGGAGCAACTGGCCCGGCAAGCCGAGCAGGAGCGTAATGCCGCGCTCGAGTACTACCGCGCGCGACATCCGGGTTGGCAGTAACCCCTGGCCGCCACACATCGCAACGACGTTTGGATGATCCATCATGAAATCTAAAACCTGTTACACCCTGGTCGCGTCGCTGCTGCTTGGCGCGTCGCTGTCCGGCTGCGTGGTGGCGCCGGCTGAACCGCCGGCAGTCGCCCCCGCCGGCGTCGTCTACGTTGCGCCGGTCGGCGTGATGCCGGCTCCCGGTTATTCGTGGCGCTATCACCCGCACTATGGGTGGGGGTGGTGGCATCCGCACTACGGCTGGCATCGCGGCTGGCGCTAAAGTGTGGTCGCGCGGGCATGCCTGCGCGACGAGTGCGGACGCAGGAGCAAGGCACGGGGAGATTTCCCCGTGCTTTTTTTGAGGGCTTCACGCCATTGCGTCCGTCGCGGATCGCATTCATGCGAAGATTGACCGCACATCACACTCGCCCGAGAACGACGTGACCCTATTCAACCCTGAGAGCAAACCGGACGCCGCCCATCCGCCGTGGATGCCCGTCGCGATGGCCGAACTCGGCATCCGCCGCCATCCGCCCGGCAGCATCAACCCGCGCATCGTCGAATACAACAACCAGACGAACCTGGTCGGCTACGACGACAAGATTTCCTGGTGCTCGTCCTTCGTCAACTGGTGCATGACGCATGCCGGCATTCGCGGCACGGGCTCCGCGCTCGCGCGTTCGTGGCTCGAATGGGGGCGGCCGCTGGAACGCCCGGTCTACGGTTGCATCGCGATCCTGACGCGCGACGATCCCGCGAGCTGGAAAGGGCATGTCGGTTTCTACCTGCGTCACGACGACGAACAGGTGTATCTCTTCGGCGGCAACCAGCTGGAAGAAGTGCGTGAACTCGCGTACCCATTGAACGAAGTGATCGGCTACCGCTGGCCCGACGCCGCATGATCACGCCACTGCAGCACACACAAAACCACAAACACCACGGAACGGGCCGCTGCTAACCTGTCACACAACCGCATCGACCTACCCGGAGCCCGTCGGCGCATCAATGCGCAGCCCGTCGGCCTCCGCACCCACAAGGAGCCAGCAGTGCAAACCGGTAATCTCCGCCTCTACGCGGATACGCAATACACGAGCCCTTACGCGATGTCGGTCTTCGTTGCACTCGAGGAAAAATCGCTGCCTTACGAACTGGTGACCGTCGATCTCGGCAACCGCGCGCATTTCGCGCCCGACTACGCGGCGACGTCGCTGACGCAACGCGTGCCGACGCTCGTGCACGACGATTTCGCGCTGTCGGAATCGTCGGCGATTACCGAGTATCTCGACGAGACCTTTCCGGGCACGCGAATCTATCCGGTCGAGCCGCGCCAACGCGCACGTGCACGACAGGTGCAGGCGTGGCTGCGCAGTGACCTGATGCCGGTGCGTACGGAGCGGTCGACCGAAGTGCTGTTCTACGGGCCGTCGAGCGAGCCGCTGTCGAGCTTGGCACAAGCTGCCGCGCAGAAGCTGTTCGCGGCCGCCGACAAACTGCTCGCGCCGGGCGCGGCAAACCTGTTCGGCGAGTGGAGCATCGCCGATGTCGATCTGGCGGTGATGCTGAACCGTCTGGTGCTGAATGACGATCCGGTGCCGCAGCGTCTCGCCGACTATGCGCGTGCGCAGTGGGAGCGGCCGTCGGTGCAGCGCTGGGTGAAGCTGAAGCGGCCGCCGCTGTAATTCGCGGATGCAAGGGCGGGGCGGGAGTCTGCGCTGCACGCCGATGAGTCGCAGGTCAGTCGGTCCCGCACGCATCGGGAAGCGGTACGTCGGCGCGACTCCATGTAACCCGCCGAATCGGCGTGAGAACGAATATCGATGAAGAAGATCGGTTTGTCGGTCGCGATCATGGCCGTGTCCTGTATCGGATGGGCAGCGCCTCCGGGCGACGGGCTGGTGAAGAGCTGCCTGATGGCGCAGTCCGTCTCGCCGTCCATTGCGATCCAGGACATCAACACGCATGAGGTGTCGCAAGAGAGCGATTACGCAGACGGTTTCAACGCCAGTTACGTCGTCAAACATGAGGGTGCCGACGTCGGCTACGCTGAAGGAAAGACGACGCAGGCGCTGATCTACGCTGGCAAGCTCTACCGATTATCTGCGGCGATACCCGTTGGAAATAGCGGTGGAATCAAGCCGACTGCATTCAATCCCGCGCTGGCCGAGTGGAGCATGGCAACGGTTGGCCGTCAGCGCTATCTATGCGTGAGCTTCAATTTTGACGGACTCGGCCGAAGCGGGGCGTATCAGAATGTTCGCGGCGGATACTTGCTGAACGTGAAAACCAAAGACCTGTACTTTGTCGTACGCGACGTCAGGAAGTGAGTGACCTTTTCTTGCACGATGTCGCATCGTGCAGGGCAGTGGGGCCATTCAGTGGCCCGCCAACCCTGCACATCCCGGTGGTCAGTTGTATCAGTCTGGACTAGACCAGGCAGACAGCGTCAGATTGTCTGACTCGGTTCGGCCATGAGCGGTCGTTGGAATAGTGCTCATGGATCGACGACAATCGGACTTTCCGGAAAGCCGTTCTTTCAACTGCGCTGATGTCCTGTCCACTGCGTGCTTGAGGTGCGGCCGGATTCGCGCCGCTCTTGTCCACGGTAACAATCCTGGGCTCGCTGTTCTGTTCACCTTCTCGAAGAACAGTGAGCTACTTGACCGTGCTAACGCGACAAAGCCCACCAGACTTTCAAGGACGCAGGGCCCGAGACACATCGAACCAGTTCGCCACATCATGACCACAACGAAAAGCCTGGCGCTCATTCTGGCATGCGTGTTTGCCTTTTCTCAGCACGGCCACGCGCAATGTGTCGATCTGGTCGCCAGTCTCGACGACGGTCAGCTGATGCAGTCGCGGATTGCGCTGGTCGACCGTGCGACGCCTGCCGAACAGATCCGCATCCTCGCCTACATCTTCGAAATCGATCAGACCGGCGGCCTGCTGTTGCGTCATCTGGTCGAGGCCGCGCGCCGAGGCGTGCCGGTCAAGCTGCTGATCGACGGCATCGGCCCCGAGCCGCACTACCCGTTCGAGGACGAGCTCATCGTCGCCCTGCACGAGGTGGCGCCCGGCATCGAACTCCGAATCTTCCATCCTCGATCAGATCTCGTCGAGATTTCGCATCGCATGCACGACAAGCTGTTTCTGGTTGGGGACACGGCCGTGATCGGCAGTACCTCGATCTGGGATGCGAGTTTCCGCAACTGGCTCAGTGAGCGCGACCTGATGGTGTCGGGCGACGCCGGCCAGGATGCTTCCTCCCTGCACGCCATGAACCAGCATTTCGCTTCGTTCTGGAATAGCGCGGAAGTGGTTCGCCCCGAGCCGGAAAAATTCCTCGAAGTCGCAAGTCCTTATCGCGTGTCGCAGGGTTATGCGACGCTGGACCCGGCGCGCATCCGTTATTGGCGCGAATGGCTGATGGCTCCGCCCGATGCTGCAGCCCGGGCGACGGATCTGGCCGCTACCGATACGCCGACTGCCTCCGATACGCCCAATGATCCCGCCGCTCCGCCCGCTTCCGGGGCGAATTTTGATCCCGCCTGGATGCCGATCGCCTGCGAGCGCCTGCGCTATGTCCACGACTGGCCCGACAAGCGCTCGCCGGGCACGTTGCAGGACATGCTGCAAGCGTTCGATACGGCGCAGCACGAGATCCTGATCATCAACCCCTACCTGATCCTGGTGCCGGAACTGCGCGAGGCGCTCGAGCGCAAGCGGCGCGAAGGTGTCCACGTGATCCTGGTGAGCGCGTCGCTGGCGAGCATCACGCAGGAATTCCCCGCAGTCGGGCGCGCCTATGCCGACGATCTGCCCGGCCTGGTCAATGCCGGAATCGAGGTGCGTGAATATGCCGACCGCGAGAACCGCATGATGCACGCCAAGCTGATCCTCATCGACGGCCATCGATATTATCTCGGCAGTTTCAATTTCGATTCGCTGTCAGCCCGCTTGAATACCGAAAACGGCCTGTGGATAGATACCCCCGAGGACGGGCTCGATCCCTTGCAAGACAGCGTGGCGTACTTCCTGCGCAACTCAAGTTTGGTGAGCGACGCCAATGGCCGCCTTCTGGCGGATCCCGATGCGCGCTGCCGGGCCGCCGGCTGCGGCGGTGCCTGGCGGTGGGTGACGGTGCTGGTCAGGAACTTCCTCTGAGCGCGGCGCCCTGTCGCCAAGCTGCGTGGCCAGTTCGGGTTGCCGTCCGCACCGTGTCGCGCAGTAGTCGACCATTGATATGCACCAGACTGCCGGCAGCGATCACTTCGCCGAACTTCTAGAGATGGCCCGGTACTTTACGGCGCGGCGGCGCCGCGTCATCCGTTCGATTGCAAAGGCTGAAATCGCTGACGATAGCCCAACGGCGCTCGCTGCTTGCGTCTATCGTGCTGAACAGAAGTCTGTCCAGCGTGCCACGGCAACGCCGAGGCGTGACCCGAACAATCAGTCAACCCGGTACCAGCGACCAGATTCTGGACACACAGCGGCTGGTGCGCCGTTCGACCAGACTTGCTCCTCATCCAGGTGCAGCGAGGTCGAAGGGGCGATGTCGAAGACTACCTTCAGTGCTTGCGCAACATGGGCATCTTCGATGGGAAGCTCCCAAGTCAGGAATATCTGAATGCAATCCTGGTCCGTCGCGAAGTCGGCCGCATCAAAGCCGCTGCCGCGGCGCTGAATGACGCCATGAGGCTGGCCGGTATCGAATATCACCGCTGTCCCCCGGGTCAGGGGAATGCGATGGCCCGTAGAGGGAAAATGCAAGTCCAGCCCCCGGTCCTCGCTCAGGAATAGATTGCAGAAGGCCGCACCGCCATATTGCGCACCGTCATGGTGGTACCTCGCGCCACGACAGGCCATGAGGGCTACGTCACTGGAGGCAAGCACGTTGGGCAGTCCTAGTGCGCACGTCCAGTCGGACATGGCCTGCACGCAGCGCTTGTAGTCCGGCCAGCGCGCTTGCGTTCGCGCCAAAGGCATAGCCTCGACGTCCCCGGGTTCCAGGACGAGCCGCGACGATGTTTCTCTTTCCCAGTCTGCAAGCACGCGTGCGGAGGGAACGGGCACGTCGACCGTGCCTGATAGAACGATGTCACTGACGCGTCGACTGCGGATGGCGTCGCCGCTCCAGAAATAGGAAGTCAGCATGTCTCGAATTCGACGCTGTTGAAGGGGGCATCTGGGCGATTGTAACGATTCAGCCTGATCACGTCGGCGAAAATCGGCCATGAAGAGACGTTCGACACCAGCGGCCAGATCGTTGACACGGAATCGGTAGGCCCATGCCGCTTGCCGCCAGTCACGTGTGAAACCGACTGTTCGCCACCGAACATCGACAGCGCTTCGCGATTAGCTATGCCCTGAAATTCTTGCCGAGACACTGACTCAGTGTGTAGTAGTGCCGGAATACGTAATGGAGCGGTTGCCATCGTTCGATATCAATTCGGCCGGTTGGCGTGAGCAAACCAGTATGGACGTGGATTCGCAAAACCTTCAACTCCGCGGCAACCAGCTCATGGCCGTTCCCGATGTTGTGCATGCGTACCACTCTTGCTTCGATCTGGATCGGACACTCCGCAACCCTATGGGGTGCTATACATTCACTGGCTTTCGCAGCCAGATCTGCGCATCGAAATTTGTCACGCTCAAATCGGTAGCCCATCTGCTTCTTGTTTTCTGGAACAACTTCGGAGCCCGTAGTCGCGGCGATAGCTTCGACGTTCTTCCACAGCGAAGCATCCGGCAAGTTGAGGACCGCTTCCGGACGCTGGAGAATATTGCTATAGCATTGGCCTGCCGTACTCAACCCGATCAAGAGCGTATCCGATAACGCCCAGTATGAAGAAATAGGACTCAGGTTGGTCGCCCCATCCGGATTCACGCTGGATATTAGCGCCACTGGCGTTCCGAAGTACAAGACTGGTAGTTCGACAACGTCTGTTCGCATCGCTCTCTCGGAAAGTTTGATTCCGCCCATTCTCGACGCGATACTCAGCGATATGTTTCAGTCCGCGATGAAATATCGGCGTCGAGGGCCGGTCGCACTACAAGAGTTCGCGCAAACGAATGTCCGCTCCGAGGAATATCAAAGGGCGGCTCCCGGGTCGATCACCGCCCTTGATGAGGTGACGTCCAAGCAAGCTCAGAGCCAACCTGACGCTGACTGAGAGAGCAGATCTAGACTTACACAGCTCAGTCCTTCGCCACAGCCGCCACCTCCGGCCCACCCGCCGCGTCGTTCCTGCTCCACCCACCCCCAAGCGACCGATACAGCGCGACCGCCGCCAGCGCATGCTCGCGCTTGACCTGATTGAGCGAATCCGAATCCCGCAGATACACCTCTTGCGCGGACAGCACATCCAGAAAATCCGTCGCACCGCCCTTATAGAGCTGATTCGCCAACCCAAGCGCTTTATCCGAAGCAGAAAGCGCACTACCAAGCCTGCGCGACGCCTCATCGGAACTGACGAGATTCGCCCGCGCATCCTCGACTTCCCGCAACGCCTGCAGCATCGTCTGCCGCAACCCGAGTTCCGATTCGCGCATCCGGCTTTCGCTCTGCGAGATATCGGCGGTAATCCGTCCCGCATTGAAGATCGGGCTCGTCGCACTCAACGCCGCACTGAACAGGTTATCGGTCAACGTCGGCAACCCGAGATAGGAAGCAGCCAGAATCCCGTCGGTCAGGTTCAACGAAAACTTCGGATACCGCTCGGCTTTCGCCACACCGACTTGCGCCGCACGTCGCTCGACCTGCGCATACGCGGTCAGCACGTCCGGCCGCCGCAGCAATGCCTGCGAAGGCAACGTCCCCGGCGAGCCAACCGGCGGCGCGGGAATCTCCCCAGCCTGCGCGAGCACGAGCCGATCGACCGATTCCGGCGTGCGCCCCGAATACACGGCAATGAGATTGAGTTGACGCGAAACCTGCGCCTGCGTCGGCGGAATCCGCGCTTCGAGTGCATCGAGCTGGTTCTGCGCACGCGTAACGTCAAGCTCGGTCGACAGCCCGAACGCCTGCCGCTTGCGCGTGAGTTCAAGCGCATGCTGCCGGATCTTCGCATTGTCCTGCAGGATCTTCAGTTCCTGCTGCGCCCAGCGCAGATCGACATACGCGGAAGCCGCATCGGCCGCGAGCGCGAGCCGCATCGCATCTTCCGCATGCTTCTGCCCGACCAGCTCGGCTTGCGCGGCAAGCAGATCGAGCCGTTCGCCGCCGAACACATCAGGCGACCAGCTCAGCGCAAGCCCCGCACCGGCCTGCCGCACATAGCCGAGCGGCGGCGGCGTGTTCTGCCGCGCGTCGGCCGCATGCGCGGTTGCATCGAGTTCGGGCAGCAGCACCGCGCGCTTCTGCACGGTCAGCGCTTGCGCCTGCTTCACGCGTTCGGCGGCCGCCTGCAGATCGAGGTTGCCGTCGAGCACGGTGGCGATCAGCCGGTCGAGCACGGGATCGTGGAACTGCGCCCACCACGCAGCGGCGTCGATGTCCGCGCGCGGCACATCGGTATCCCAACCATCCGGCGCGAGCGTTCGAACCGAATCCTGAAGCGCCGGATGCTGCGCGGGCTGCACCGCACATCCTGCGGCGAGTGCGCTGACGGCGAGGGCGACGAGAAGTTTTTTCATGATGGTGATGACCTCAACCTCAGTGCGCGTCCGGCGGCGGCGCGTTCAGGGAAATGGGTTTGGAGAAGACGACCGCGATCAGCGCGACGACGAAGCACAGCGACAGCGCGTAGTACGCATCGGCATAAGTGAGTGTCAGCGCTTCGCGATAGATCAGGTGGTGCAGGTTCGCGAGCCCGGCTTGCGCGGTGTCCAGCGTGTTGCCGGCCACGGATGTCCAGTACGCGGCCTGGCGGTCGAGCAGCGATGCGACCTGCGGCTGGCCGGCGCTCACGTGCTCGTTCAGGCGCAGGTAGTGAAAATTCAGCCGGTCGTTGAGCATCGTCGCGCTCACCGCGATGCCGATCGCCCCGCCGAGATTGCGCATCAGGTTGAACAACCCGCTCGCCGATTTCAGGCGCGACTGCGGCAGCGAGCCGAGCGCCATCGTCACGATCGGCGGCACGCTGAACTGCTGGCCGATGCCGCGCAGCGCCTGCGGCAGCAGCAGTTCGCGCCAGCCCCAGTCGTGCGTGATCGGCGTGTACAGGTAGCAGCCGAGCCCGAAACAGATCAACCCGAACACGAGCAGCGCGCGCAGGCTGAAGAAGCGCGCGGCGAACGCATACGCACAGAGCGCGACCAGCTGGAACGCGCCGACCGACAGCAGCGCCATGCCGATCTGCAGCGAGCTGAATGCGCGCACCTGCGCAAGAAACAGCGGCGTCAGGAACACGGTCACGAAGATCCCGATGCCGGTCACGAACGACAGCAGGCTGCCGATCCCGAAGTTGCGCACGACGAGCGCGCGCAGGTCGACGATCGGATCCTTCGCGGTCAGCGCATGCACGATGAACAGGAAGCCGCAGATGCCGGAGATCCACGCGCAGATCACGATCGCGTCGTCGCCGAACCAGTTCTTGCGCGGGCCTTCTTCCAGCACGTATTCGAGGCAGCCGAGGAAGCCCGACATCAGCACGATGCCGAGATAGTCGCCGCGCTTGATGAGGCTGAGATCGGGTTCGTCGATATGCACGTAGCGCGGCACGAGCGCGGCCACCGCGATGCCCGGCACGAGGTTCAGGTAGAACAGCCAGTGCCACGACCATTGATCGGTGATCCAGCCGCCGATCACGGGGCCGATCGCCGGCGCGAGCGACGCGAGCGCGCCGATGGTCGTCGATGCGATCAGTCGCTGCTTGCCGGGGAACAGCACGAACGCGGTGGTGAACACGGTCGGGATCATCGCGGCGCCGAGCGCACCCTGCAGCCCGCGAAACAGGATCATCGAGTTGATGTCCCATGCGACGCCGCACAGCATGCTGGTGATCGTGAAACCGACGGCCGATGCGGCGAACAGCCAGCGCGTCGACATCACTTTCGACAGCCAGCCCGACATCGGGATCACGATGATCTCGGCGATCAGGTAGGCGGTCTGCACCCACGACAATTCGTCCTGGCTCGCGGAGAGGCCGCCGCCGATGTCGCGCAGCGACGATGCGACGATCTGAATGTCGAGCGTTGCCATGAAGAAGCCGACGCACATCAGCGCGAACGCGAACACGCGCTGCCTGGTCGGTTGCGACGCCGGGTCGCCGGAAAACGCGGTGGTCATCGTCGTCTCCCGTTCAGCTCGCGCGGCCGGTATGCACGGTCACGACCGCGGACAGGCCGGGGCGCAGCACGTGGTCGAGGCCCGGCTGCGGATCGAGATGCACGCGCACCGGTATGCGCTGGACGATCTTCGTGAAGTTGCCGGTCGCGTTCTCGGGCGGCAGCACGCTGAAGGTCGCGCCGGTGGCGGGCGCGAGGCTGTCGACGCGGCCGTGCAGTTTCGTGTTCGACGCATCGAGCGACACGTCGACGCGATCGCCCGCATGCATCTTGCGCAACTGGTCTTCCTTGAAGTTCGCGTCGATCCACAATCCGGAAGCCGGCACGACCGTCAGCAGCGGTACGCCGACGTTCGCGAGCATTCCGACGCGGCCCGTGCGGTTGCCGACGTAGCCGTCGACCGGCGAGCGGATCGTCGTGTATTCGACGTTGAGCGCGGCGACGCGCTGCGCGGCGAGCGCGGTGTTCACGCGCGCCTGCGCATCGGCGAGCTGCGCGCCGAGCACGTCGAGTTGCCGCTTCGACGCGAGCAGCGCGGCGTCGCTGCGTTCGACGGCGGCGCCGGCCTTCGAGTAATCGGCGTCCGCGCGTTCGACGATCTGGTTCGACACGGCGTCGGATTTCACGAGTTCGCGGTAGCGCACGCGATCCGATGCGGCGCGCGTCAGCTCGGCCGACGACGCGCTCTTGTCGGCCGCCTGCTGGCCGATCACCGCATATTGCAGTTGCTGCTTCGCCGCGAGTTCGGTCACGGCGGAGCGGGCGCTGTCGACTTCGGCGCTGGCCTGCGCGAGCTTCGCGTCGTAGTCGCGCGCATCGAGCTGCACGAGCACGTCGCCGGCCTTCACGCGCTGGTTGTCGGTCACGAGGATCTTGTCGACGAAGCCGTTGACCTTCGGCGCGAGCACCGTCACGTCGCCGCCGACATACGCATCGTCGGTGCTCTCCTGGAAGCGCAACACGAACAGCCAGTCGAGCGCGGCGGCGGCGACGACGATCACGACGGCACCCACCGCGATGCGCATCCACGGCACGCGGCGCTGTTGCTTCGCGGGCTGGTCGAGTGTGGCTGCTTCACGGGATGAGGCAGCGGCTTGGGTCGTATCCATCGATTCACCTATGTATATGCACTTATCAAGTCGATCGACGACGGGTCGTCGATCGGGGAAGGGGCTAGCGTTCCGGCAGGTTGTGCGTGATCCGGAACAATTCGTCTCTCAGGCGGGCCGCCTGCGTCGACCCGAACCGCTGCTCGAACGCTTCCTGCGCGGCGAGCCAGTGCACCTGCGCGTCGGCGATCTTCGTTTCGCCGTGCACGGTCAGCGCGAACGTCTGGCGGCGGCACGGCGGCTCGATCCGGCCGGCTACCAGCGCCGCGCCGACGAGCGGCTTGAGCGCGCGCAGCAGCGCGGTGCGTTCGATCACCAGCACGGCCGACAGCGTCGCCATCGTCAGGCCCGGCCGGTCGCGCAGCAGCGCGAGAATGCTGTACTGCGACGACGTCACGCCCGCCCGCGACAGATAACGCTCGTAGAACTGCGAGATCCGGCGGGCGGCTTGCCGGACCGCGAAGCAATCGTCATCGGTGAGCGTGGTCTTGTGCATGTACACATGTTAGGGGGCAATACGGCGCGAAGCGAGCGGCGGGGCGCGATCAGATTGTTGTCGTGGCTGTACCAATCGGCGTCAGGCTGCGGCCGGAACGATCCAGCCTTCGCGGTCGCAATAGGCGGCCGTGTAGTCGATGAATGCATTGACCTTCGCGGGCAGCAGCGCGCGGTTCGCGTACGCCAGCTTGATCTCGACGAACTTGTCGACGAGATCGGCATCCGCGAGCAGTTGCACGAGCGCGCCCGACGCAAGTTCGGCCTGGACGAGCGTTTTCGGCACGACGCCGATCCCGAAGTCGTGCATCACCATTTCGCGGTTGAAGACGGGGCTGTTCGACGAGATGTCGAAGCGGAACGGCACGGTCAGCAGGTCGCCGTCGACGCGGAACGACAGCGCGGGCCGGCGCAGCGACGGCGACATCGGCACGAACGGGTGGTCGGCGAGATCGGCCGGCGTGACCGGGCGCGAATGGGCGCGCAGGTAGGTGGGCGTCGCGACGATCACGAGCGGAATCCGCTCGACCAGCCGCACGACGGTCGATTCGTTCGTCAGCATGTACGGCACGACGATGCCGATGTCGTAGCCTTCGCCGACGAGATCGATGGGCCGCTCGGTCAGCGTCACGTCGAGGCGCACCTTCGGGTGCGCGGCCTTGAAGCCGGCGATCAGCGGCACCAGCCGGTTCAGCGCGGCCGTCGTGTGCGCGACGAGCCGCAGCAGGCCTTCGGGCTCGCGCGTCGGCGCCTGCGCCTCCGCTTCGAGCGAGTCGAGTTCGTCGAGCACGGCCGCGCAGCGTTCGTAGATGCGCTCGGCCGTTTCGGTCAGCGACACCTGGCGCGTGGTCCGGTGCAGCAGCCGGCTGCCGAAGCGCGCCTCCAGATCCGCGACCGCGCGCGACACGACAGGCCGTGCGAGGCCGTGCATGTCGGCGGCGCGCGTGAAGCTGCGCATCTCCACCACCGACCGGAAAATCCGCAGCTTGTCGATGTAGTCCATGTCCGTCTCCTTGACGCGAGGCCGGCCACCGGCCTTGTTACGGCGGAGTGTACATTGACTTTATGCATATGCACATATAAATTGCCAAGCATGAACGACACCTCGATTGCCCAGGCGTGCAACTGTCTCGCGCTGCGTCAGGCGGCGCGCTTCGTCACGCAACTGTACGAGCGCCATCTGGCCCCGGTTGGCGTCACGCCCGCCCAGTTTTCGATCATGGCGAACCTGACGCGCCAGCCCGGCCTGCTGATGAGCGAACTCGCCGATGCGCTCGTGATGGACCGCACGACGCTGCTGCGCGCGCTGAAGCCGCTGCAGCGCGATGGCTTCGTCGCGACGGCTGCGTCCGAGCACGATGCGCGTGCACACGCGCTGAGCCTCACGAAGCTGGGCGAGCGCACGTTCGCGCAAGCGAAGGTCGCGTGGCAGGCCGCGCAGGACGAATTCGAGACGCAGTTCGGCCGCGACCGCGCGAAGGCGCTGCGCGATGAGCTGTTCAGTGTGACCGCGGAACGCTAGACGGCGGGCTGGCGACCAACTGGAGCGAAATTCGAGCCATTGATCGCTGCATGGGCGCTCAAGAGTGTGAATTGGTTTTTAAACTGTCCGGATGGGTCGCTATCTGGACAGTTTTTATTTCCAGTTGTAGAGTCCTCTGACAGATTCCACGGGCCGGCGTCGCCGGCACGCGTCAGAGGAGCAACCGATGCTGCAGTTGAGTGACCGCGACAGCGCCATGCTGCGCGGCGATTTCGGCGATGGCGTCGCACGCGCGATGCGGATCGTCGCACGCACGGCGCAAGTGATGTCCGCGCCGCACCTGATCGACATCACGTCCGCGCATATCGACGGCTGCCTTTATCACGGCCAGACCAGCCTCGACTTCGTCGAGTATTTCGTCGACACCGGCGCGAAGGTTGCGGTGCCGACCACGCTGAACGTCGGGTCGCTCGACCTGATCCATCCCGAGCTGTACCACGGCGACCGCACGATCCAGCGCGATGCGCAGCGCCTGATGGATGCGCATCTGCAGCTCGGCTGCGAATCGAGTTTCACGTGCGCGCCTTACCAGTTGAAGAACCGTCCCGCGAAGGGCGAGCAAATAGCGTGGGCCGAATCGAACGCGATCGTGTTCGCGAACTCGGTGCTCGGCGCGCGGACGAGCCGGTACGGCGATTTCCTCGACCTGGCCGCCGCGATCACCGGGCGGGCGCCGTATGCGGGGCTGCATGTCGAAGCGAACCGCGCCGCGCGGATCGTGTTCAACGCGCCGGACTTCAGCCGCCTGTGGTCGCGCGACATCTATTTCGCCGCGCTCGGGCTGCTGATCGGCAGGATCGCGGGCGCGGTCGTGCCGGCGATCGTCGGGCTGCCGGCGGACACCACCGAGGACGAACTCAAGGCACTCGGCGCGGCCGCCGCGTCGAGCGGCGCGGTCGCGCTGTTCCATGCGGTCGGCGTGACGCCGGAAGCGCCCACGCTAGACGCCGCATTGCACGGGCAAGCGGCGCAACGCACGGTCGATGTCGCGATGGCCGATCTCGACGAGATTCGCCGCACGCTGAATCACGGCGCGGCCGGCGATGCGCTCGTCGCGGTGGCGCTCGGCACGCCGCATTTCTCGCTGGCGGAATTCCGCACGCTCGATGCGCTGCTCGATGCATACGACGGCAAGCCGGCCTGCGATTTCTACGTGAACACGAGCCGGTTCATCCTGTGGGAGCTGGACGAAGCCGGCCTCGCGGAGAAATTCGCCGTACGCGGCATCCAGATCGTCGTCGACACCTGCACGTACATCACGCCGGTGATGAAGCAACTGTCGGGGCTCGTGATGACCAACTCGGGGAAATGGGCGTCGTATGCGCCCGCGAACATCGGCGTGACGGTCGCGTACGGCAGCATGCGCGAATGCGTGCGTTCGGCGTACGAAGGAAAGGTGCGATTCGATGACTGAGGCCACGCGCAACGTATTGACGGGTGACACGCTCGTGCCGGGCAGCGCATGCGCGCGTCCGTTCGTGCTCGACAAGCCGCTCAGCTTCTGGGGCGGCTACGACTCAGGTGCGGGAAAGATCGTCGATCGCGGGCATCCGCAGGCCGGCGCGAGCCTCGCCGGCAAGGTGATGGTGATGCCGCACGCGAAGGGCTCGAGTTCGAGCAGCAGCGTGCTCGCGGAAGCCGTGCGCAACGGCACGGGGCCGGTCGCGATCGTGCTGAAGGAGCGTGACCTGATCATCTCGATCGGCGCGATCGTCGCCGCCGAGCTGTATGCGATCGCGGTGCCGGTGGTGTGCGTGACCGATGACGTGTATGACGCGATCGTCGCCGCGACGGGGGAGGTGCGAATCGAAGCGGGCGAGGGTGACGGCGGCGCGAGGATTAGCGTCGCCCCGTGACGCGTCGTATTCCGGGCCGGCTCAGATGAAGCGTATGTGCGACGTGTCTTCGTTCGAGAGCGACAGTGCGCTCCGGGCCGCATTCATCTCGCGTTTGCCGCCCGGCTGCCTGAGCCGCCGGATTTCGGGCCACACGATTGCGCCGAACACGGTGCGCAGGATCGTGCTCAGCAGGAAGAGGGCGATCGCGGCGCCGCCGAACCAGGTGGCTATCTGCAGCACGCTGTCCGTGCTGCGTTCCATCGCGGACACGAGGCCGATGGTGATGGCCATGGCGACCAGCATGCCGATCGTGACGACAACATCGATGCGGGCGGCCGCGACTTTCGCGGGGCGCACGAGATACACCGAACCGTCGGTCGCGTTGCGGATAGCGTAGAGGGCGCGGCGATCCCGATCCTGCGTGTATGCAACGGTCAACCGGTCGCCCGCGACGATGAACACGCTCTGCGTGCTGTCCGTCCTGAGCGTCAGCGGTGCGTCGACCGTGTCGAGCTGGAGCGCAATCTCCTCGATGCTTTGCGTGGTCATGCCGAGGTTGTTGCTCCAGACCTTCGTACTGATCGTTTTCTGGCTGACCGACGTCACGCAACCGGACGCGATCTGCATGGTGCGATCGCTCATCCGTTGCTCCGTTCCACCGTGAAACCGGCCGGTTCGTATTGCCACTTTTCCTGGGCTTCGCGCCGCTGGGGCCGGAAGACCAGCTCGGACAGGCCGGCGATCGCGAGCAGGGTGGCCAGCAGGCTGATGATGCCCACGACCAAGGTCACCGCGCCGACGAACGCCCAGCCCGATTTGAAGGCCGCGCCGTCGATCAGCAGGCTCAGCATGAAGATGCATGACGCCCACGTGAGCAGCGACAGGTTGCTGCTCTTCTGCCTGATCGCATCGTAAGGGGCGATCGCCAGATCGTTGCTCCTGATCCATGCGACCTGGTGCCGGCCGCGATCGTCGAAGGTGCACGCGCGCACGGCCATCCCGGGCTTCAATTGATCGATCTGCTTGAACGCCTCTGCGTCGATATCGTCGGCGGAGAGGAAGTAGCACGTGCCCCGCATCGTCAGGCGATAAAGCGGCACCTTCTTGGTATCGGACGCGACACGAATGAGGTTCGTGTCGATACGGTCGATCGTCGCTTCGATCAGGGTGGTGTGATTGGGCATGGGGCGGGAGAGTGCGCCGGTGGGCGCCGCTTTGGCGTGGCATTGATCATACCGATGAAATTCCGCGCAGGCACGTCGCGCTGCCCGCAGCACCGCATCACTCGTGCGACGTGCCCGCGGCCGCTTCCCGATACGCACTCGGCGTCTGCCCGGCCCAGCGCCGGAACGCGCGCGTGAAATTCGCCGGGTCGGTGAATTGCAGCCGCTCGGCGATCGTCTTCAGGTCGAGATCCGACGCGGCGAGCAACTGCTTCGCGTCGCGAAACCGCGCTTCATCGAGCAATTGCCGATAGCTCGAACCGGCTTCCTCCAGCCGGCGACGCAGCGTGCGTGTGGATACGAGCAGTGCGTCGGCGAGCGTCTCCGGCCCCGGATAATCGCCGGCTCCGCGCGCCAGCTCCGCGCGCACGCGTTCGACCAGATCACCTTCCTCCTGGCGCACCTGCGCATACTCGCGCTCCACCTGCACGAGCGCTTGCCGGTGCGCGACTTCGTCGGCGAGCGGCAGTGCCCAGTCGAGCACGTCGTGCGCGATCCACAGCCCGTTGGCGGCACAGCCGAATTCGACCGGCGGCAACTGGTCGCGATAGCGCGCGAAATAAGGCGGCTCAGGCCACGCGAATTGCAGCTTGATCGACGGCGACGCGCGCCCGGCCCATTGCGAGATGTTCTGCGCGAGCCCGGTCAGTACGAACTCGAACATCACGTGATGCTGCAGCACGGGGCTGGCCTGCACGCCGTGCAGTTCGAGCGTCGCGCCGCGTTCGTCTTCGTCATAGGTCAGGCGATATTGACGGTTGCGCATCCGGAAGTAGCGCTGCGTGACGGACAGCGCCTCGCGGATGTCCCGCGCGGTCAGCGTCGCATAGCCGAGAAAGCCGTGCACGGTCGGCTTCAGCAGCAGCCCGAACGCGAGCCCGATGCCCGGATCGCCGCCGATCTCGATTGCATTGAGCACGAGCCGCCCCCATTGCGACGGCGCGACGCGCGCGTCCGGTTCGGCCAGCACCGCATCGCGCAGGCCCGTGCCGGCGCGCACGGCGGCCAGATCGACACCGCGCGCGGCCAGCGCCTGCAGCAGCAGGCGCGTATAGGCAACCGGAATCGTTGGCCGGCGCAGCCCGAGGCGATCCTTGGCGAGGGGGGAGGTCATGTCGTTTTGGCCGGAAATGACAAGCATTATGGCTGTTTGCCCCCTCACGTTCAAGGCGGCGCGCGCCTACGATGTCACGCATCGCTTAATGGCACGAATTGGCACGATCATCATGACCACGACCTTTCCCCACCTGCTCGCACCGCTTGATCTCGGCTTCACGACGCTGAAGAACCGCGTACTGATGGGCTCGATGCACACGGGCCTCGAGGACAGCCGCAAGACGCTGCCGCGGCTCGCCGAATATTTCGCCGAACGCGCCCGCGGCGGCGTGGGCCTGATCGTGACGGGCGGCTTCGCGCCGAACGTGGCCGGCTGGACCAAGCCGTTCGGCGGCACGCTGATGACGTCGGCCGCCGCGCGGCGGCATCGCGAGATCACGGACGCCGTGCACGCGGAGGACGGCAAGATCGCACTGCAGATCCTGCATACGGGCCGCTACGGCTATCACCCGTTCGCGGTCGCGCCGTCGAAGATCAAGTCGCCGATCTCGCCGTTTGCACCGCACGAACTGAGCGCGCGCGGCGTCGAACGGCAGATCCGCGCGTTCGTCCGCTGCGCGAAGCTTGCGCGGGAAGCCGGGTATGACGGCGTCGAGATCATGGGCTCCGAAGGCTACCTGATCAACCAGTTCATCTCGATGCATACGAACAAGCGCACCGACCAGTGGGGCGGTTCGTACGAGAACCGCATCCGGCTGCCGATCGAGATCATCGAGCGTACGCGCGAAGCGGTCGGCCGCGATTTCATCCTGATCTACCGGCTGTCGATGCTCGACCTGATTCCGGACGGCAGCGACTGGAGCGAAACCGTTCAGCTCGCGAAGGCCGTCGAGCGCGCGGGCGCGACCATCATCAACACGGGGATCGGCTGGCACGAGGCGCGTGTGCCGACGATCGCAACGTCGGTGCCGCGCGGCGCGTTCGCGTGGGTGACGAAGAAGATGAAGGGCGAGGTCGGCATTCCGCTCGTGACGACCAACCGGATCAACCGTCCCGAAGTGGCCGAGCAGATCCTCGCGGACGGCTGCGCGGACATGGTGTCGATGGCCCGCCCGCTGCTTGCCGATGCCGAGTTCGTGGTCAAGGCCGCGCAGGGCCGCGCCGATGAGATCAACACCTGCATCGGCTGCAACCAGGCGTGTCTCGATCACGCGTTCAAGAACAAGATCGCGTCGTGCCTGCTGAATCCGCGCGCGTGCCACGAGACGGAGCTGAAATACACGCCCGCCGTGCAGCCGAAGCGCATCGCGGTGGTCGGCGCAGGGCCGGCCGGGCTCGCGTGCTCGACCGTGCTCGCGCAGCGCGGCCATCAGGTCGACCTGTTCGACGGTGCGGCCGAGATCGGCGGCCAGTTCAACATGGCGAAGCGCGTGCCCGGCAAGGAAGAGTTTCACGAAGCGCTGAGCTACTTCGGCCGTCAGGTCGAGCTGACCGGCGTGAACCTGCACCTGAACCGCCGCGTCGACGCGAGCGACCTGATCGCGGGCGGCTACGACGAGATCGTGCTCGCGACCGGCGTCGCGCCGCGCGATCCGAAGATCCCGGGGCAGGACGGGCCGAACGTGCTCAGCTACATCGACGTGCTCGCGGGCAGGCAGCCGGTCGGCCGGCGTGTCGCGGTGGTCGGTGCGGGCGGGATCGGCTTCGATGTCGCCGAGTATCTGGTGCAGGAGGGCGAATCGCCGGCGCTCGATCTGGACGAGTGGAAGGCCGAGTGGGGTGTGACCGACCCGGCCGCGACGCGTGGCGGCGTGACGCGTGCGCAGGTGGCGGCGCCCGCGCGCGAAGTGACGCTGCTGCAGCGCAAGGCCGCGCCGCTCGGCAAGGGGCTCGGCAAGACGACCGGCTGGATTCACCGTGCGACGCTGAAGATGAAGCAGGTGAAGATGATCGGCGGCGTGAACTACGAACTGATCGACGCACGCGGCCTGCACGTGTCTTACGGCGAGCAGCGCACCGACCACGAACTGATCGAAGCCGACACGATCGTGCTCTGCACGGGGCAGGAGCCGCAGCGTGCGCTGCTCGCGCCGCTGCAGGCGGCAGGGCGTTCGGTGCACCTGATCGGCGGCGCGGAACTGGCTGCCGAACTGGATGCGAAGCGCGCGATCGATCAGGGTTCACGGCTCGCGGCACGGCTGTAACGGGCGTTCGCTGCAACCGCCACCCGGACGTACACCGCGTGGCGGTGATTCGCCGGTGCGGCGGTTCGTGGTTCACCGCTCGATACGCCGACTCGCTGGCGCAGGACTGAAATGAGCAGCAGCGCCGGCCGCGTCGCCACGCAACGTGGCGGCGCTATCCTGACAGGCTGCGACCGCGAACGACGGCCTCCATGCGGCTCAGGCCGCTTCGGCCCGTTCTTCCTCTTCCGCGTCCAGCATCGCCTTGACGATCAGGTAAATGGCCGGCAGGTCGTCATCGTCGCGGCGCCAGTCGACCGGCTCCTCGACGTCTGCCGCGACCAGGCGGCTGTCGCGCAGCCGGATGAACGCGTCGATGACGGCCGGATCGTTGCGGTTCCGGAAGCCGGCATTCGAGAAGGCCAGCTCTTCGACGTTCAGCAGCGCCTGCCAGCTCATCGTGCGGACGGCCGCCGGATGGGTGCGGCGCCGCAGGCCGAGCGCCCGCTGCGCGGGGCCGCCCGCGACACGTTGCAGATCGACGACCGCCCGCTGCGCGGCGCGCTCGAAGTGGACGGGGTTGAAGCCGGGTTGCTCGGGATCGAATGCGGATGCCTGGAACATGGTCGCCTCACAAAAGTCCGTTCGTCTGTGGATGACGGAATTCGGGTCAAATGGTGCAAAAGCACTGTAAATATATACAGTGTTTGGCGCGGTTTCAAGCCCCGGATGAAGGATTTCGTGCGACGGCGTTCGACGCGGGCGGCTGCGCCGGGCGGGCGACCGATCTAAACCGCTGCCGCGATCGTCTCCCGCAGCCACCGATGCGCCGGATCGCGATGCACGCGTTCGTGCCACAGCATCGACATTTCATAGCCGGGCACCTCGACCGGTGCTTCCACCACCCGCAGCGCGGGCACGTCGCGCACCAGCCGCTCGGGCAGCATCGCGACAAGATCGGTGCTGGCCACGGCCGACATCACGAACAGGAAGTGCGGCACCGACAGCACGACGCGCCGCGTCGCGCCCACCTTTGCTAGCGCTTCGTCCGTCACGCCGAAGAAGCCGCCGCCGTCGGGCGACACGACCACGTGCTCGAGCGTGCCGAACTGCGCGAGCGTCGGGCGCCGCTTCAGCTTCGGGTGCCCGGCGCGGCCGATGAGCACGTAACGCTCGGCGAACAACGGCAAGCGCCGCATGCCGGGCGGCGACCCTTCGGTCGTATGGAAGGCGAGATCGATGCCGTTTCGTTCGGCATCCTGCTCGATGCGCGGTGGTACCAGCTCGACCACGGCGAGGCGCGTGGCGGGCGCGGCCGAACGCAGCGTGTTCAGCGCGGGCAGCACGATCGTCGATTCGCCGTAGTCGGTCGCGGCCACGCGCCACGTGTTCGTCGCGGTCGCGGGATCGAACGGCGTGGCCGGAATCACTGCGCGCTCGACTGCTTCGAGCGCATCGCGCAACGGCTCGCGCAGCGCTTCCGCGCGCGCGGTCGGCCGCATTCCGCGCGGCCCCGGCAGCAGCAGCGGATCGCCGAACACGTCGCGCAGCTTCTGCAACTGCACGCTCACCGACGGCTGCGACATGTTCAGCTTCTCGGCCGCGCGCGTGACGTTGTGCTCGGCGAGCAGCACGTCTAGCGTGACGAGCAGATTGAGATCGAGTCGTCTGAGATTATTCATGGCTATACCTGGAATATCAGGAATTCATTTCAAATATACCGTTGGTCGCGGCATCCTGCAGTCATTCAATCCACGGAGTACCGAACATGGATGTGCTGATCGTTTATGCCCATCCCGAACCGCGCTCGCTGAATGGCGCGTTGCGCGACTTTGCCGTCGAGCATCTCGAAGCGGCCGGCCACACGGTGCAGGTGACCGACCTGTATGCGATGAACTGGAAGGCGGCGTTCGACGCGGACGACATGACCCGGCGCGAGCCGGACGCGCGTTTCGATCCGTCGAACGACTCGAAGCACGCGTTTGCGGCCGGCACGCAGCGCGAAGACATCGTGCGCGAGCAGGACAAGCTGAGGTGGGCCGATGCGGTGATCCTGCAGTTCCCGCTGTGGTGGTTCTCGATGCCGGCGATCATGAAGGGCTGGTTCGAGCGCGTGTATGCCTACGGTTTTGCGTACGGTGTCGGCGAGCATTCCGATACGCACTGGGGCGATCGCTACGGTGAGGGCTCGTTCGCCGGCAAGCGCGCGATGGTGATCGTCACGGCGGGCGGGTGGGAATCGCATTACAGCCCGCGCGGGATCAACGGACCGATCGACGACGTGCTGTTCCCGATCCAGCACGGGATGCTGTATTACCCGGGTTTCGACGTGCTGCCGCCGTTCGTGATTTACCGTACCGGGAAGATGAACGACGCGCGCTTCGACGAAACGCGAGCGGCGCTCGGCAAGCGTCTGGACGAACTGTGGACCACACAGCCGATCCCGTTCCGGCGGCAGAACGCGGGCGATTACGAGATTCCGGCGTTGACGCTGAAGGACGAGATTGCGCCGGGGAAGGTGGGGTACGGGGCGCATCTGGCGGGGTGACGCTTGCCGCGTATCCCGATGCGGCCCGGCCGCGCAGTGGCCGAATGCAAAACGACACGGGCATGCCCGTGTCGTCCATTGCGCGGCCGTCGTCAACGGCCGCGATTCGCGTTCACTTACCGATCGTCTTCCCGCACCGAAGAGGGATGCCGGCACAGCGCCCGCACTTCCATCTCCATATACGGGAACAGCGGCAGCTGGCTCAGCAGGTCATGCAGCTGCTGCACGCTTTCGACGTCGAAGATGCTGACGTTCGCATACTGCCCGGCGATCCGCCACAGATGCCGCCAGGTTCCTTCGTTCATCAACCGCTGGCACATCGCCTTTTCTTCGGCCTTCAGCGTGGCCGCCTTGACCGGATCCATGTCGGTCGGCAGACGGACGGTCATTTCCACATGAAACAGCATCCTGCACTCCTTGCGTTATCGGTTCGTCGAATCGGAAGGCCGCTCACGCCTGCGCGCGGGCCCGCTCGACTTCGCTGCCCGGCACGTCCTGCTTTTCCTTGAGCAGCGAGAAGTCGAAGTCGATCAGCGCGAACTGCCCGTCGACGCCATACGGTTTGCCTTCCGCGCCTTCCGCCTGCTTCACTGCCGGGATCAGCCCTTCGCGCGTCGCGAAGGCGAAGTCGTCCCACAGATGCGGATCGCCATCGATGTTGATCTGCGTCGTCAGCTTACGATAACCGTCTGCCGAAACGAAGAAGTGAATGTGCGCCGGACGATGGCCGTGGCGGCCGAGCTGGTCGAGCAGTTGTTCGGTCTTGCCGCCCGGCGGCACGCTGTAGCCGACCGGCAGCACGCTGCGGAAGCTGTAGCGGCCTTCGGCGTCGGTGCGGATCGAGCGACGCAGGTTGAACGCCGGCTGCGACTGATCGAAGTACGAGTAGTTGCCGAGATGGTTCGCGTGCCACACCTCGACCAGCGCGTTCGCGACCGGCGCGCCGTCGTGGCCGAGCACCTGGCCGCGCATGATGAGCGTCTGGCCCGGATCGGTGCCGTCGTCGAGACGCGCATGGCCTACCGATTCCGGTGCACCGGCAACATACAGCGGACCTTCGATCGTGCGCGGCGTGCCGCCCTGGATACCGGCCTTCGCTTCGGCTTCGTCCATCCGCACGTCGAGGAAGTGCTCGAGGCCGAGACCGGCGGCGATCAGGCCGAGTTCCTTGCCGGCTTCGTTCAGGTAGTTCAGCGCCGTCCAGAATTCGCTCGGCTGCACGTCGAAGTCCTCGATCGTGTAGCAGATGTCCTTCACGATCCGGTTGACGATCGCGCGCACGCGCGGGTTGCCCGGCTGCTCGGCGGCGTCGTCGAAGGTCTTCAGCAGTGCGTCGATGGCTTGCTTGTTCATCTGTGTCTCCGGTTTCGGTTGTCGTGTGGGGTCAGCGGGCGTCGCGTCGCATCCGTTCGATGCGGGCCCAGTCGAAGGTGATGCCGAGGCCGGGCGTCGCCGGCAGGTGCAGCTTGAAATCCTCGTAGCGCAGCGGCTCGACGAGGATTTCCTCGGTGAGCAGCAGGGGGCCGAACAGCTCGGTGCCCCATTTCAGCGAATCGAACGTGCTGAACAGTTGCGCGGACGCCATCGTGCCGGCCGCGCCCTCGAGCATCGTGCCGCCGTACAGTTCGATGCCGGCCGCCGCCGCGATCGACGCGACGCTCGCCGCACCCTGCAGGCCGCCCGATTGCGCGATCTTCACCGCGAACACGTCGGCCGCGCGATCCTGCGCGAGTGCGAACGCGTCGACGGGGCCGTGCAGCGCTTCGTCGGCCATGATCGGCACCTGCGCCAGTTGCGTGAGGCGTTTCAGCCCCGCGCGGTTGGTCGCGGCGATCGGCTGCTCGACGAGGCTCACGCCGGCTTCCGCAAGCCGTGCGCCGGCCCAGATCGCATCGGTTTCGCTCCATGCCTGGTTCACGTCGACGCGCACGTCGCCGCGCTCGCCGAGCGCGCGCTTGATCGCGATCACGTGCGCGACGTCGTCGGCCACCGCGTTCGAGCCGATCTTCAGCTTGAACGCGCGGTGGCGGCGCGCGTCGAGCATCGCTTCGGCTTCCGCGATGTCGCGCTGCGTGTCGCCGCTCGCGAGCGTCCATGCAACGTCCACCGCATCGGTCCGGCGGCCGCCGAACAGCTCGGACAGCGGTACGCCGAGGCGGCGCGCCTGCGCGTCGAACAGCGCGGTCTCGATCGCGCACTTCGCGAAGCGGTTGCCCTGGAACAGCTTGCGGGCCCGCGCCAGCGCAGCGCCCGGACGCGTCGCGTCCATGCCCTGCAGCAGCGGCGCGAAGTAGGTGTCGATGTTGACCTTGATGCTTTCGGGGCTCTCCTCGCCGTACGCGAGGCCGCCGATGGTCGTCGCCTCGCCGACGCCTTCGATACCGTCCGTGCATCGAACACGGACCAGCACGAGGGTCTGGCAATTCATCGTGGCGACCGACAATTTGTGGGGCCGGATCGTCGGCACGTCGACGAGCAGCGTGTCGATGCGTTCGATGGTGGCGGCAGTTGCTATCATGCGATTCCTCCTGTTGGTGCACATGGTAGGAATTCCCGCCCCGCGTCGTCCAACACTCTTTCCGACTACTTCCATACCTTTGAGGCATGAAATGGAATTGCGTCAGCTCCGCTACTTCATCGCCGTCGCCGAGGAAATGAACATCACGCGGGCGGCCGAGCGGCTGCACATGACGCAGCCGCCGCTCAGCCGCCAGCTCCAGGCGATCGAGGACGAGATCGGGTTGCCGCTGTTCGAGCGCGGTGCGCGGCCGCTGAAACTGACGGATGCGGGGCGCGTGTTCTATGCGCAGGCAAAGCGCCTCGTCGACCAGGCCGACGAGCTGGGCCCGCTGACGCGGCGGCTCGCGCAGCTGTCGGAGCGGATCGTGATCGGCTTCGTGCCGTCGACGCTGTACGGCGCGCTGCCGGACGTGATCCGCGCGTTTCGCGAGGCGCAGCCGGACGTCGAGTTGTCGCTGATCGAAATGTTCACGCTCGAACAGCTCGGCGCGTTGAAGGGCGGGCGGATCGACGTGGGTTTCGGCCGGTTGCGCTTCGACGACGACCAGTTGGTGCGCGAGGCGCTGATCGAGGAAAAGCTGATCGCGGCGCTGCCGATCGGGCATCCGCTGGCCGATCCGGCCCGGCCGCTGACGCTCGCGGATATCGCGAACGAGACGCTGATCGTCTATCCGAGCACGCCGCGGCCGAGCTTCGCCGATCAGCAGCTGTCCGCGCTGCGCGATGGCGCGCTGGTGCCGGCGGCCGTTCACGAGGTGCGCGAGCTGCAGACGGCGCTCGGGCTGGTGGCTGCGCAGGTCGGCGTGTCGCTGGTGCCGGAGAGTGTGGAGGGCGTGCGCGTGAAGGGGGTGGTCTACCGGCGGTTGCCGGAGCCGGCCGCGACGTCGCCGATCATCATGAGCCGCCGGCTGCACGGCGAAAGCGCCGCCACGGCTGCGTTTTGTGCGATTGCGCGGGAAATGATCGTGCCGGCGGGGTGACTCGTCATTGCTTCCGTGAATCGCAACTAACGGTCTGTTTCGGCAGGCACCCGCAGATGCGGCGAGGTCATCGCGGTTTCATGTCGTTCCGGGCAGGGTCGAGAGCCGGTCGTGCAAGCCGCCGGCCGCGTAAGCGTACGCATACGCGGCGTCAGCGCTTCCCGTCGAGCGTTTCCGACGGCGATTCGCCGAACTTCTCCCGATACGCGATCGCGAATCGCCCGAGGTGCGTGAACCCGCAATCGAGCGCGACATCGGCGATCCGCCGGTCGGACGTCGAGCCGCGCAGCAGCTCGCGCGCATGGTCGAGTCGCGTCGCGCGCAGGTATTGCATCGGGCTCATTCCGCGGAACTGCAGGAACGCGTCGCGCAGGGTCCGTTCCGGCACGTTGGCGGCCTGGACGATATCGGCGAGCTGCAGTGGCTGCGCATAGTGCGCGTTCACGAACTCCTGCGCGCGCCGCACGAAGCCCGGCGCCGGGTCGCGGTGCGACGCCTGCAGCACGGACGGCGGGTGGCCTTCGATCAGCAGGTCGATCAGCAGGTGCTCGAGCTGGGACGCGACGCGCGGGTTCGCGTTCGCGCGTTCGAGCAGTTCGGGCGACCGTGCGACGAGCATCAGCTGCTGGCGCCACGCGGCAAGCGCGGCATCGCTGACATGCAGCACGGGATCGAGTGTCGCGCGCGGGTCGCCGGTGAGCGAGCCGACGGTCGCCGCGTCGATGCGCAGCACGAACTGCTCGCAATCGGCCGACAGTACCGCGTCGAAGCGTTCGCCGGGCGCGCACAGCACGCCGGTCTTGCCGTCGACGCCGAGCTGCCGCCCCATCGCACGCACCTCGGCCTGGCCGGACAAACAGAACATCAGCAAGTAGTAGCCGTCGACCGCGTCGACCTGCACGCGCATCGCGTCGCCGAACGCGATCGTGCCGATCCCGATCCCGCCGAGCCGGACGAAATCCATGTGCGACGCCCCATGCGTGCGGCCGTTCGGCAGCAGCGCATGCGGCTGCATCACGCGCGAGATCCGCTCGCGCGTCTCGTCGAGATCACGGGATTCGAACAGCCGGTGCGCGCGCAGCGCGAGCGGCTCGAACGACGTTGGGGACATGGGCATCAGCCTTGGTGTGGACGGCGAGCGCTTCGATCCGATCAATGGGTCGCGATCGTGCGCCGGGTCGTATGTGCCGTCATGCTAGCGCAGAAATCCGCCGAAAGTGGATATTGCACCGCCGCAATCGCACTTTCCGGATAGACGGCGAATATTAGCTTTTCAAAAATCGGCTCCATGCATTCAACGAAACGGATCGACCAGGAGTCCGACATGGAGCAGACAGAATCGCCCGTCGTTTTCGCCACGCGCGACGACGCATCCGACGTGAACTTTCCGCACGAAGACGGCTCTCGCGTGCCGTACAAGGTGTTCAGCTCGCGCGCGGTCTACGATCGCGAGCAGGAACGCATCTTCCGCGGCCCGACGTGGAACTTCGTCGCGCTGGAAGCGGAAATCCCGAACGCAGGCGACTTCAAGAGCACGTTCGTCGGCGATACGCCGGTGGTCGTCACGCGCACCGAGGACGGCACGCTGTCCGCATGGGTGAACCGCTGCGCGCACCGCGGCGCACAGGTGTGCCGCAAGTCGCGCGGCAACGCGAGCTCGCACACGTGCGTCTATCACCAGTGGAGCTTCGACAACGCGGGCAACCTGCTCGGCGTGCCGTTCCGGCGCGGCCAGAAGGGGATGTCCGGGATGCCGGCCGACTTCGACCCGAAGCAGCACGGGCTGCGCAAGCTGCGCGTCGACAGCTATCGCGGGCTCGTGTTCGCGACCTTCAGCGATGACGTGATGCCGCTGCCCGACTATCTCGGCGAGCAGATGCGGCCGTGGATCGACCGGATCTTCCACAAGCCGATCGAGTATCTCGGCTGTACGCGCCAGTATTCGAAGTCGAACTGGAAGCTGTACATGGAGAACGTGAAGGACCCGTATCACGCGAGCATGCTG
The DNA here is from genome assembly GCF_017104585.1 of Burkholderia sp. Ac-20392. NCBI lineage: Bacteria > Pseudomonadati > Pseudomonadota > Betaproteobacteria > Burkholderiales > Burkholderiaceae > Burkholderia > Burkholderia sp. Ac-20392. The sequence goes on along the minus strand of NZ_JAAGPB010000003.1, from coordinate 20,580 downwards.
CACCTGTTCCATACGACCTTCAACATCTTCCGCGTCGGGATGAAGGCGCGCTCGATTCCGGATGCGAACCACGGGCTGCACAGCATCATCACGGTGACGAAGACGGGCGACGACACGTCGGCCGCGTACAAGCAGCAGAACATCCGCTCGTTCGACGAAGGTTTCCATCTGGAAGACGAATCGATTCTCGACCTCGTGTCGGAATACGACGAGGACTGCACGAACCATATCCAGCCGATCTTCCCGCAGCTCGTGATCCAGCAGATCCACAACACGCTGGTCGCACGGCAGATCCTGCCGAAGGGCCCCGACAACTTCGAACTGATCTTCCACTTCTTCGGCTACGCGGACGATACGCCCGAGCTGCGCGCGCTGCGCATCAAGCAGGCGAACCTCGTCGGGCCGGCCGGCTATATCTCGATGGAGGACACGGAGGCGACCGAGCTCGTGCAGCGCGGCACGGTGCGCGACGGCGACGCGACGTCGGTGATCGAGATGTCGCGCGGCAATCCGGACCAGCAGGACACGGTGATCACCGAAAGCCTGATCCGCAAGTTCTGGGTCGGCTACCAGAAGCTGATGGGCTATTGAAGCGGGAGCGCGGAATGATGGAAAACCTGACGGAAGACATGAAGACGTGGTTCGAGATTTACATGCTCCAGAACCGCTATATCGGGCACCTCGACAACAACCGGCTCGAAGCATGGCCGACGATGTTCACCGAGGACTGCACGTACGAAATCGTGCCGAAGGAAAACGCCGACCTCGGGCTGCCGGTCGGGATCGTCCACTGCACGAACCAGCGGATGCTGCGCGACCGCGTGGTGTCGCTGCGGCACGCGAACATCTACGAAGAGCACACGTACCGGCACATGACGTCGGGCCTGACGATCGTCGCCGAACGCGACGGCGAGATCGACACCGAGAGCAACTACGTCGTCGTGCAGACGCGCAGCAACGGCGAGTCGAACGTGTACCAGGCCGGCAAGTACTACGACACGGTCGTGCGCACGCCGGACGGGCTGCGCTACAAGACCAAGCGGGTGATCTACGACACGTCGCGCGTGCAGACGCTGCTCGCTACCCCGATCTGATACGGAAGCAAGGAACAGACATGACCGAAGCAACGCTCGCCGAGTGGCATCCGCTTGGCGCTTTCGATGAATTCTCCGAAGACGAACCGGCGGCGCGCGTCGCCGGCCAGAAGCCGATCGCCGTGTTCCGGATCGGCGACGAACTGTTCGCGATGCACGACCTTTGCACGCACGGCCATGCACGGCTGTCGGAAGGCTATGTGGAGGATGGCTGCGTCGAATGCCCGCTGCACCAGGGGCTGATCGACATCCGCACCGGTGCGCCGAAATGCGCGCCGATCACCGAGCCGGTGCGGACCTATCCGATCCGGATCGTCGACGGGCAGGTGGAAGTCAATGTCGGCTGATCCGTTCGTGATCGTCGGCGCCGGGCATGCGGCGCGGCGCACGGCCGAAGCGCTGCGCGAGCGCGATGCGGCGGCGCGCATCGTGATGATCGGCGCGGAGCGCGAGCTGCCGTACGACCGGCCTGCGCTGTCGAAAGACGCATTGCTGACCGACGGCGGCGAGCAGCGGGCGTTCGTGCGCGACGCGGCGTGGTACGACGCGCAGCGCATCGAGCTGCGGCTCGGCACGCGCGTCGATGCGATCGAGCGCGATGCGCAGCGCGTGCGGCTCGACGACGGCACGACGCTGCCTTATGCGCGGCTCGTGCTCGCGACGGGCTCGCGGGTGCGCACGTTCGGTGGCGCGATCGACGAGGGCGTCAAGCCGCATTACGTTCGCACGGTCGACGATGCGCGTGCGTTGCGCGCGCAGCTTGCGCCGGGCCGCCGCGTGGTGGTGCTCGGCGGCGGGTTCATCGGCCTCGAGGTTGCGGCGGCGGCGCGCCAGCTCGGCTGCGACGTGACGGTGATCGATCCGGCGCCGCGCCTGCTGCAGCGAGCGTTGCCGGAAGTGGTCGGTACGTATGCGCATCAATTGCACGATGCGCGCGGCGTAGTTTTCCAGTTGGCGACGCTGCCGCGCGCGATCCGTCGCGCGCCGGGCGGCGGTGCGATCGTCGAGACCGATCGTGGCGACGTGCCGGCCGACCTCGTCGTGGTCGGCATCGGCGTGGTGCCCAATGTCGAGGTCGCGCAGGCGGCGGGGCTCGATGTCGACAACGGGATACGCGTCGACGCAGGTTGCCGCACGGTCGATCCCGCGATCTTCGCGGCGGGCGAGGTGACGATGCACTTCAATCCGCTGCTCGGGCGTCACGTGCGGATCGAATCGTGGCAGGTGGCCGAAAACCAGCCGGCCGTCGCGGCCGCGAACCTGCTCGGCGCCGACGAGACTTATGCCGAGCTGCCGTGGCTGTGGTCCGATCAGTACGACTGCAACCTGCAGATGCTCGGGTTGTTCGGCAGCGAGCGCACGATCGTCGTGCGCGGCGACCCGGCGAACGGGCCGTTCACGGTATTCGGGCTGGGCGATGACGGCAAGATCGTCGCGGTGGCCGCGGCGAACCTCGGGCGCGACATCGGCGCATCCCGACGCTTGATCGCGGCCGGGGCGGTGCCGGATCCGGTGAAGCTCGCCGATCCGGCGGTGAACCTGAAGACGTTCATGTAACGGCGGACGCGCGGCGCGGCCCGGTCATCCGGCCGCGCCGTGCGCTCCTTCGTCAAGCGGCCTTGCCGTACCCCTGGAACACGCTGAGATCCGGATACGCGTGGCGGATCTTGCGCCATTCGTTCGCGTCGTAGAACTCGCACGCGCCGGCCGTGAAGCGCTTCGCGACTTCGACCGAGAAGCGCACGGCTTCGGCCAGATCGACTTCGTGGCTCGCGCTCGAATCGCTGCCGCCGACCACCGCGCGCGCGGTGATCGCGACGCCGACCACCGGCTTGTCGGTGCCGACGTGCGGCTGCATGATGCTGTTGAAGTGCGACAGTCCGTTGTCGTACGGCGTGATGTCCTGCAGCGAGATCGGGAACGTGACGGCCGGCATGCCGGTCGTCGATTCCATGATCGACACGAGATCCGGCGCCATCCGCAGGATGTAACCCTGCATCGCGGTCGGCGACAGCGCGAAGCCGCGCTGCTTGACGATCCGGTTGCCCTTCGACGCATCGAGCGACAGGATCGCATCCATGTCGGGCGTCACTTCGTAGCGGTTCATCGTGGCCGACGAAACCGGCATCCCCATGAACGGCACGCCGTTGTTCTCGCTCATCGATACATCGGTCGACAGGTGCGTCGTGACGATCACGTCGCCGGGCAGCACGTCGCCGTTCGCCTTCATCTCCGCGAGTTTCAGCGCGGCCGCGAGCGAGCCGATCGGGCCGTCCGCGTCCGACACCATCCCGAACTTCGCGGGCCGCGCGCCGATCGCGCCGTTGCGGCCGACGATGCCGAGCGTGCGTGCATCGCCGCCGGCCGTCTTGCCGTGCGAGCCGGGAATCACGATCGTGATGAAGTCGGTCGTCTTCGTCGGGTCTTCCGGCGGCTCGTTGTTGACCGTGGTGACCTCGACCGTCACGCCGTGCGCCGCGTAGGGCGCGAACAGCGCGGCAATATGCTGCCCGTTGACGGTCGCGCCATCGAGCGCGTCGAAAATGACGAGGGTCTGTTTCAGTGCCATCGAATGCCTCTTGATTCAGGTTGCCGATGCGGTGGTCGTGCGCCGCGCCGCGGGCCGCATCGGTCGAATGCGCGGTGGGTCAGAAGAAGTGCCGCAGGCCGAGCAGCACGGAAAGCTGCTCGTTGCGGCCGTTGAGTGCGGCGCCTGTCGCGGCGGCCGCATTGGTCGTCGTGTTGCCGAACAGGCCCGACCAGCCGCCGCGCGTCCATTCGTACGACGTCGCGACGTACACGTCGGTGCGCTTGCTGAGGCTGTAGTCGGCGACGCCGTACACGGTGCTGCGCGCGCCGTTGAAACCGTCGGCGAGCGTGCGGTTGTGCATGCCCGCGACGACGAAATTCCATACGGGTGTCGCACGCCAGCTCGCGCCGACGGTGAAGAAGTCGTCGCGGCGATGCGAGTCGAACACCGAGTTGATCGTGACGGCGGCGGTCGGCGAACCGGACGCCATGCTCGTGATCGACGCGGTGTCGGCGCCGCCGTTCGACGAATCGAAGCCGGCGTCGCGATCGCTGTGCAGGTAGTTCGCGAACACGTTCACGCTGCCGATCGCGGCTTTCGCGCCGGCGAGGTAGATCCGCGCGCGGCGGCTTTGCGTGTCGCGCGTCTGCTGCGCATCGCCGATCAGCGTCACCGGGCCCGATTCGTACTTGACGCCGAGCGACATCGACGAGCGTGCCCGCGTGTCGCCTGCGATCCCGCCGAACGCGTACTCGGCGATCACCTGCATCGGTCCGTAGGTGCCGGTGTAGCTGACCGCGTTGTCGTAGCGCTGGCCGACCAGGTAGACCTGCCATGAATTGGTCGGTGCGGCGCCCACGCCGAGCGGATCGACGTAGTACAGCATCGTGTTGCCGGTCGTGTACTGCCGGCCGAGCGCGAGCTCGCCCCAGCGCTCGTGACCGAGCTTCACGAACGCCTGGCGGCCGAACAGCTGGCCCTGCTGGTCGAGCTTGCCGTTGTTCGCGAGAAAGCCGTTCTCCAGCGTGAAGCCGGCTTTCCAGCCGTTGCCGAGCGCCTCGTTGCCCTTCAGCCCGAAGCGGCTGCCGGACAGGAAGCCCTCGTTGCCCTGTTGCAGGCCGATCGTGCGGTCGCCGGACGGGTTGGTGTGCGTCTGGTAACCGATCGCGACGTCGATGACGCCATACAGCGTCACGGTGGACTGGGCATGCGCGACGCCCGTCGCGCCGGCCAACAGCGCGAGTCCGGCAAGCTGCTTCTTCATGAAAAGGTCTCCTAACCGATATGGGACTGTTTTTTTAAAAGGGATATCCGGCGCTTATTTCTGGAAGTCAGGCCACGAGTCGATGCCGGCCGGGCCCGTGATCGACGCGAGCGGGAAGGTAGCGTTTTCCGCCAGCGTGCGCACGTCGGTCTTGCTCGCGAAATGCAGCGCGCCGCGCTCGCCGAGCACGGTGCCCGTCGTGCCGTCGGACAGCAGCGCGGAGCCTTCGGGCAGCGCGAACACCTGCTCGGGCGCGTTGATGTCGAGGAATTCGCCGAGGCGTTCCTCGCGGCTCTCGCCGTTGTGGCCGGCCGGCTTGCCGCTGATGAAGTGCGGGTTGATCTGGAACGGCGCGAGGCCGAGCGCGCGCAGCGTCGGCGGCTGCACGATCGGCATGTCGTTGGTCGTGCGGATCGTCGGGCACGCGACGTTGCTGCCCGCGCTCCAGCCGACGTACGGCACGCCGGCGTGCACGCGCGCGCGGATCGCGTCGACGATATTCGCGTCGTACATGCGCTTGAGCAGCGCGAACGTGTTGCCGCCGCCGACCGCGATTGCGTCGGCATTCTCGATCGTCTTGCGCGGGTCGGAGCTGTGATGCAGCGATTCGAGCGCATAGCCGAGCTTCTCGAACACCGGCTTCACCATCCCTTCGTAGGTGTCGAAACTGAACGACACGCCGGCGTACGGCACGAAGACGATCTTGCGCGCTTCGTGGCGGAACAGCGCGTGGATCTGTTCGGTCGCGTGTTCGAGATAACCGAGCGCGTCCTTGCGGGAGCTGCTCATCAGCAGAAAGCGTTGGTTCATGGTGGCTCCTGTTTCTGTATCGGTAGTCGGGTCGGGTAGGGCGGGGATTAGCGGGCTGCCGCGCGGATCAGGTCGGCGACGCGGTCGATTTCTTCGCGGGTATTGAAGTAGTGCAGCGACACGCGGGCCATCGTCGACACGCCGTAGCGTGCGAGGATCGCATCGGCCATGAAGTTGCCGGCCTCGATGATGCAGTGCTGCGCCTCGAGCGCCGCGACGATCGTCGCGGGATCGATGCCGCGCAGGTTGAACGGCACGATGCCGATGCGGCGCGCCGCATCGCGCGGGCCGTACAGCTCGAAGCCGGGCAGCGTCGCGAAGCGTTCGACCGCGTAGGCGGTGAGGTCGCGCACGCGCGCCTCGATCTGCGCGACGCCGATGCGCTGCGCATAGTCGAGCGCGGCGCCGAGGCCGAGGATCGCGGGCACGATCGGGCAGCCGGCTTCGAAGCGCTTCGCACCGGCGACGAACGACAGCGCGCCGGTCGTCCGGTCGTACGCGCCGTTCCACCAGCCGGCGAGCACCGGTTCGAGCGCGTCGATCCGGTCGCGCTGCACGTAGAGGAAGCCGGAGCCTTCCGTCGCGCGCAGCGCCTTGCGGCCGCAGCCGGCGAGGAAATCGCAGCCGAGCGTGCGCACGTCGGTCTCGACCATCCCGACGCTTTGCGATGCATTGACGAGCGACAGCACGCCGTGCGCGCGGGCGACCGCGCACAGCGCGGCGGCGTCCTGCAGTGCGCCCGACGAGTTCGGCACGTGCGAGAAGGTGAGCAGGCGCGTGCGCGGTGTGATGGCCTGCGCGAATGCGCCCGGCGCGAGCAGCCCTTCGTCGTTCGCGGCGATCATCTTCACGACGATGCCGTGCGTCGCTTCGAGCCGCTTCCACGGCAGCAGGTTGCTGAGCATCTCGGTATCGGCGACGAGCACTTCGTCGCCCGGCTGCCAGCGCAGCCCCTGCGCGACGAGCGAGATCGCTTCGGTCGCGTTCTTCGTGAATGCGATCTCGTCGGCCAGCGCGCCGAGGAACGCGGCGAGCTGCGTGCGCACGGCATCGACACGCGCATAGGTGGCCTTGCGGAACGCGGGCAGGTAGATGCCGACGCGGCCGGTGTCGCGCAGATAGTCGTTGACGGTGTCGAGCACGGGCTCGGGCGGCAGCGACGCGGCGGCCGTATCGAGGTAGATCGTCGATGCGGTCAGCGGCGTATCGGCGCGGATTGCAGTGATGTCCATCTGAAGTCCTGTCGGTGAAACGGATTACTTGAGCTTGATGAGCGAGCGCGTGAAGCTGAAGAGGGCGTCGCCCGCGATCACGCCGCCCGCGAATGCGCTCATCTCGGCGATGTCGCGTTCGCCGCGCGTGCGCAGCAGGATGAAGCGGATCGCGAGGCCGATCAGCACGGCGAAGCCCGCGAGCGGCGACGTGAGCAGCATGCCGGTCGACAGCAGCACGCCGAGCTGGCGCTTCGCGCCGCCGAGCCACTGCAGCAGCGCGCCGGGTACGGCCCAGATCGCGAGGTCGCGCGCGATGTCCCACGACGAGCCGGCCTTGATCGACGCCGCGTAGACGCGATCGACCGGCGGCAGCATGTCGCGGCTGAAGAAGCCGTGGTGGAACAGCACGACCACGATGCCGGCGACGACGAAGCCGAGCGTCGCCGCGAGGAACTGCTGGCGGCGGCCGGCCATTTCGAGCGCCGGGTCCTGGCCCGAACCGCGCAGCAGGAACCCGGTCTTCAGGTCGTAGCCCATGTCGGCGAAGGCGGGGCCCGTCGCGGCCGAGAAACCGACCAGCACCGCGAGCGCGGGCGCCGGGAAGCCGATCAGGATGCCGATCGTCAGCGTGATCAGCGCGACCGCGAAGGCGGGGAACCAGCCCGAGTGCATCGCGGCGATGCCGACGATCAGCTCGTGGATGTACGCCGAAAACGCCGCATACAGCACGAACACGATCAGCATGCCGGTCGACATCTCCGAGAAGCCGCCCGTGCAGCCGACGATCACCAGCGCGATCAGCATGTAGACGACGTAGCCGAGGCCGAGGATGCGGCCTGCGCGCAGCGGCGACACGTCGCCGGTGCCGGCTTCGTCGACCGGCGCACGGCGTGCGCGGCGGATCTCGGTCGACACCTGCAGCATGGCGACGATGCCCGCGCCGATCATCACGCCGTGCGGGATGTAGGCCTTCGCGATGTCGACGCCGGTCAGCGCGACCGAGTAGCCGCGGATCAGCAGGCCGAGGCCGAACATCGTCAGCGCCGCCAGGTTGCCGAGGAATGCCGCGCCGAACGCGGACATCGGAATGCCGAGCCACGCGCCGGCCACGCCGACCGCGACGCCGATTCCGAGGAACGCGGCCTTGCGGCCGCCACGGTCGCCGGCCCAGATCGCTTCGGCGGTCGCGACGCCCGACGGCCAGCTGCCCGTGGCGGGGAAGATCCGGCTGCCGAACAGCAGGTACAGCATCGTGCCGTCGACGAGCATCGCGGCGAGCGCGCCGATCAGCATCGGCGTCGCGAGTTCGGGCATGCCCATCGCGTACGGCACGCCGATCGGGATCATCAGCGAGTTCGCCGCACCGAACGTGGCCGACGAGATGGCCGTCTGCACGAGGTTCTGGCGTTCGAGCACGCGGAAGCGCCGCGCGAGTTCATGCGGGATGCGCGAGAACACGATCGCGATCAGCGCGCCGATGATCGACGTGTTCGCCGAGATGCCGAGCGACACGATCAGCTGCATGCCGATGATCGCGCCGAGCACCGATAGCAGGACCGACACGATCAGCAGCACGGGTTCGGCGAAACGGACGCGCGTGGCGCCGGGCGGGGTGGCGGGCGCGGCGGGTTCGCCGGCCGGCGCGTCTTGAAGGGCGTTCATGGGTTCTCCTCCGGATGCCTGTCGTTTGTTGTGGTGTGCGACAGCGGTAACGGGTGGTGGAACGTGCTCAGCGCATCAGGCTGAGCACGCTTTCGATCTTGCGGCGCGCGTCGTTCAGCGCATCGAGCAGGCGCGGCACGGCCGATTCGTCGAGACGCTGCATCGGCCCCGAGATCGCGAGCGATCCGGCGACCGAGCGGCTGCCCTTTGCGGTGAGCGGCACCGCGAGCCCCGCGACGCCGGTGGCGGCTTCTTCGCGGGTGTAGGCCCAGCCGTTCTCGCGGATCACATCGAGGCGCGCCTCGATGGCCGCGCGGTCGACCGCCTGGCCGGACTTCGTCGCACGGGCGAAAACTTCGTCGCGCATCGAATCGGGCTGGAACGCGAGGATCGCCTTGCCGTGCGCGCCCGCATGCAGCGCGAAGCGCTGGCCTTCCTCGATCGAGAAGCGCAGTTGCTGGTCGCCGTGCGCGATGTCGAGGCACAGCCCTTCGTAACCGTCGAGCAGCGACAGGAACACGGTCTCGCCGCTTTGCTGCGCGAGCCGGTGCAGCGCGGGCTCGACGATCTGCGACGGCGACAGCGAGCGCCGCACGATCTCGCCCATCTCGAACCAGCGCAGCCCGAGCGCGTAGCGGCCCGCATCGTCCTGCACGAGATAGCCCTCGGCCGCGAACGTCGCAAGCACGCGATGGACGATCGCGTGATGCACGCCGCTTTCCTTCGCGAGTTCGCGGACGCCCCATACGGCCTGCTGGGCGGTGAAGTACTGCATCAGTTGCAGCGCGCTGCTGAGTGTCTTGAGCATGATGTTCGTCTCTATATGAGAGACAGTGTCTCGAAATGTGAATACAGTCTGAGCGGACGCGACGACGTCGTGCTATCCGGGTAAACGCGAAATTGAGAGACAGTCCGGCTGGCAAGGCTGAGCGGGCAACTGGACGGGTCGGGGCGGTCGTTGCGAAGGGAGGAAGCCAGCCGGAGGCGGGTGGGCTGTCGGCTGAAAAGCGGGGTGTGAATGGCTCGGCCGCCCGGCTGGCTGCCGCCGTGATCAGGTCATAAAAAAAGGGCCGGTCATTTGTCGGCGGCCGCCGACTCGGTGCATATTGGCGGCATCGTTCGCCCGACCGGTTGCCCATGACGCCAGACAAAGCCCTCGAACTGAAACGCAGCAAGCGCCGCGCACTGTGGCTGCTGCTGGCCGCCGTCGCGGTATTCGTCACGACGATCCTGCTGCCGCGCGGCCCGTGGGTCGACGGCGTCAAGGCCGTGGCCGAAGCCGCGATGGTCGGCGCGCTTGCCGACTGGTTCGCGGTCGTCGCGCTGTTCCGCCGCGTGCCGATCCCGTTCGTGTCGCGCCATACCGAGATCATTCCGAAGAACAAGGACAAGATCGCCGACAACCTCGCGGTGTTCGTGCGCGAGAAGTTCCTCGGCCCCGATGCGCTTGCCGCGCAGATCCGCCAGCACGATCCCGCGCAGAAACTCGGCGCGTGGCTCGGCGAGCCGGCGAACACCGAGGCGCTCGGCGGCTATGTGACGAAGCTGATGAGTTTCGCGCTCGACATGACCGACGACGCGCGGATCCAGTCGTTCGTTCACGACGCGTTTCGCGCGGTGATCGACCGGGTCGACCTGTCGCAATCGGCCGGCGCGATCCTCGACACGCTGACGAAGGACGGCCGTCACCAGGCGCTGCTCGACGACGCGATCGAGCAGGTGGTCGACGTGCTTGACAAGGAGGAGAACCGCGAGGTGATCGCGGGCTTCATCGTCGAATGGCTGAAGACGCAGTACCCGAAGGTCGAGAAGATCATGCCGACGCAGTGGTTCGGCGAGAACGGCGCGCGGATGCTCGCGAGCGCGGTGAGCCGCGTGCTGGAAGGCGTGGCGGCCGATCCCGAGCACGAGCTGCGGCAGCGCTTCGACCGGACGGTTCTGCGGCTGACCGAACGGTTGAAGCACGACCCCGCGTTCATCGAGAAGGGCGAGGAGATCAAGCGCTATATCCGCGACGGCGCCGCGTTCAACGAGTATGTGCGCGACCTGTGGGACCAGTTGCGCGCGTGGCTGAAGGCCGATCTCGCGCGCCCCGATTCGGCGCTGCACCGGCAGGCCGCGATGCTCGGCGGCTGGCTCGGTGCGCGGCTTTCGGAGAGCCCGGCATTGCGCGCGTCGCTGAACGAGCACGTCGAAAAGGCCGTGCACGAGATGGCGCCGGATTTCGCGGATTTCCTGATGCGCCACATCCGCGACACGGTGCGCAACTGGGATGCGCGCGAGATGTCGCGGCAGATCGAGCTGAACATCGGCAAGGATCTGCAATACATCCGCATCAACGGCACGCTGGTCGGCGGGCTGATCGGGCTCGGGTTGTATCTGGTGTCGCTGGTGCCGCGCTGGGCGGCCGGCTGGCTGCACTGACGCGGCCACCGGTGTCGCGCGGCGGGCGCGACGGGCCGCGCCCGCGCATCATGCGTGCGCTTTCGAGCCGTGCAGTTGCAGGCCGAGCGCCTTGATGACCTTCAGGATTGTGCCGAAGCTCGGGTTGCCGTCGTGCGACAGCGCCTTGTACAGCCCTTCGCGCGACAGGCCCGCATCGCGCGCGACCTGCGACATGCCGCGTGCCCGTGCGATCACGCCGAGCGCGTGCGCGATGAAGGCCGGATCGTCGCTGGCTTCCTGCAGGCACGCTTCGAAGTAGTCGGCCATGTCGTCTTCGGTTTTCAGATGATCGGCCGAATCCCACGGCCGGGTGCTGATCTTGTCCATCGGTTACTCCATGTCGAGATGCGCGAGCATCGCGTGCGCGGCGCGGATGTCGGCCTGTTGCGTCGATTTATCGCCGCCGCAGAGCAGGATGACCCAGATCGTTCCGCGCCTCACGTAGTAGACGCGATAGCCGGGGCCGTGGTCGATCCGCATCTCGACGACCGGCGAGCCGGCGGACTTCCAGACGCCCGGATTGCCCATCGAGAGGCGGTCGATGCGCGCCTGGATGCGGCGCTTCGCGACGCGATCCGGCAGGCCGGCAAACCAGGCGTCGAAGACGTCGGTGGTCCGGATGCTGAACGTAGGCGCACTGTAGGGCATGGATTGCAATGTGTCAACCATGGTTCACATGTCTGGCGTGTTGAGTTTCGTTGCCGCTACAGTAGGGCCGCGCGCTTGGTTTGCGTGCCGATTGGCCGTTAGGCCGAAGTCGGGATCTTCCGAATCCGTCTACAATCAAAAACGTCTTTGCCGCCCGTGCGTGCTTGCCGCGCGCGGGCGGGTCCGTTTGTCCTCCGGCTTCCGGAGGCGCCGCCGTGCAGCGCGTGTTGCGTGGCGGGCAGTGCCGTGGTTTGTGTCCAGTAGGTAAAGCGTCCGCGTGCCGTAGGCCGGCGCGCGTTCTGAACGCTGCGTGTCCGTAGGCCGGGCAGGCGACATCAACCGAGAGTCCCCATGAAAGCATCGGATCTGTTCGTGAAGGCGCTGGAAGCCGAAGGCGTCGAGTACGTGTTCGGCATTCCCGGCGAAGAAAACCTCGATCTGCTCGAATCGCTGCGGCGATCGAAGATCAAGCTCGTGCTGACCCGGCACGAGCAGGCGGCCGGATTCATGGCCGCCACCTACGGGCGTCTGACGGGCCGCACCGGCGTGTGTATCGCCACGCTCGGGCCCGGCGCGACGAACTTCGTGACGGCCGCCGCGTATGCGCAGCTCGGCGGCATGCCGATGCTGATGATCACCGGGCAGAAGCCGATCAAGTCCAGCAAGCAGGGCCACTTCCAGATCGTCGACGTGGTCGACATGATGCAGCCGCTCACGAAGTTCACGCGGCAGATCGTGTCGATCGGCAACATCCCGTCGGCCGTGCGCGAGGCGTTCCGCCGCGCGGAGGAAGAGCGCCCGGGCGCTGCGCACCTCGAACTGCCGGAAGACATCGCGCACGAGGAGGGCGACGGCAAGCCGATCCCGCGCAGCTACAGCCGGCGGCCGGTGGCCGAGGAGAAGGCGGTCGCGCATGCGGTCGACGCGATCCAGGCCGCGCGCCATCCGCTGTTGATGATCGGCGCTGGCGGCAACCGCAAGACCACCTGCAAGATGCTGCTCGAATTCGTCGACAAGACGGGCATCCCGTTCTTCACGACGCAGATGGGCAAGGGCGTGATCGACGAGACGCACCCGCTGTGGCTCGGCAACGCGACGCTGTCCGACGGCGATTTCGTGCACCGCGCGATCGAGCATGCGGACTGCATCATCAACGTCGGTCACGACGTGATCGAGAAGCCGCCGTTCTTCATGCGTACCGACGACAAGACCGTGATCCACGTGAACTTCCTCGGCGCGCAGGTCGACCCCGTCTACTTCCCGCAGATCGAGGTGGTGGGCGACATCGCGAACGCGGTGTGGCAGATGAAGGAGGCCCTCGCGCCGCAGCCGCATTGGGATTTCGCGCGCTTCGAGATGATCAAGGAGCATTTCGACGCCCATCTGGAGAAGGGCCAGCACGATCCGCGCTTCCCGATGTACCCGGTGCGGATCGTCAACGATTTGTACAACGCCATGCCGGTCGACGGCATCGTGTGTCTCGACAACGGGATGTACAAGATCTGGTTCGCCCGCTACTGGCGCGCGCACGAGCCGAATTCGCTGCTGCTCGACAACGCGCTCGCGTCGATGGGCGCGGGCCTGCCGTCGGCGATCGCGACGAAGATCGTGCATCCGCAGCGCAAGGTGATCGCCGTGTGCGGCGACGGCGGCTTCATGATGAATTCGCAGGAGCTCGAAACGGCCGTGCGGTTGAAGCTCGACCTCGTCGTGATGATCCTGCGCGACGACGCGTTCGGGATGATCCGCTGGAAGCAGGAGAACATGAACTTCCCCGATTTCGCGATGACGCTGCAGAACCCCGATTTCGTCGCGTATGCGCAAAGCTACGGTGCGCACGGGCATCGCGTGGAATCGGCCGACGATCTCGAGCCGCTGCTGCGCGAATGTTTCGCGTCGCCGGGCGTGCACGTGATCGACGTGCCGATCGACTACTCGGACAACGAGCGCGTGCTGAACCGCGAAATCAAGCGCCTGTCGGCGCAACTCTGAATGTCCCGTTCACAGGAAGGAGTCGTTCCATGTTGAAGGAAACCTATCCGTACTACCTCGCCAACGAAGCCGTCTACGCGAACACCGATCTGGAGGTGACGGACAAGTTCAGCGGCCAGGTCGCGACGCGTGTCGCGCTGGCCGACGCGAAGGCCATCGACGCGGCGATCGGCGCGGCGGTGGATGCCGCGAAGCCGATGCGCGAGCTGCCGGCCTTCAAGCGGCAGGCCGTGCTCGACCATTGCGTCGCGCGCTTTCGCGAGCGCTTCGACGAGCTGGCCGAAGCGCTGTGCATCGAGGCCGGCAAACCGATCAACGATTCGAAGGGCGAAGTCACGCGGCTGATCGACACGTTCCGCGTGGCGTCCGAAGAATCGGTGCGTATCGACGGCGAAATCATCAACCTCGAGATCTCCGCGCGTGCGCAGGGCTATACGGGCTACACGAAGCGCGTGCCGGTCGGCCCGTGCTCGTTCATCTCGCCGTTCAACTTCCCGCTGAATCTCGCCGCACACAAGGTCGCGCCGGCGCTGGCGGCCGGCTGTCCGTTCGTGCTGAAGCCCGCGAGCCGCACGCCGATCGGCGCGCTGATCATCGGCGAGGTGCTCGCGGAAACCGACTTGCCGAAGGGCGCGTTCTCGGTGCTGCCCGCGCATCGCGACGGCGCCGACCTGTTCACGACCGACGAGCGTTTCAAGCTGCTGTCGTTCACGGGTTCGCCGGCCGTCGGCTGGGCGCTGAAGGAGAAGGCCGGCAAGAAGAAAGTCGTGCTGGAGCTCGGCGGCAACGCGGCCGCGATCGTCGATGCGGACCAGCGCGACCGGCTCGACTACGTGGTCGAGCGTCTGGCGTTCGGCGCGTATTACCAGTCGGGCCAGAGCTGCATTGGCGTGCAGCGGATCCTCGTGCATGCCGATCTGTACGACGCGCTGCGCGAGAAGCTGATCGCGAAGACGCGTTCGCTGAAGATGGGTGATCCGAAGGATCCGTCTACATTCGTCGGCCCGATGATCTCCGAATCCGAATCGCGCCGGCTGTCGGGCTGGATGGACGCGGCCGTCGCGGCGGGCGCGAAGATCGTCGCGGGCGGCCAGGTCGACGGCGCGATGTTCGAGGCGACGCTGCTGGAAAACGTCGGGCACGAGCAGGACCTGTACCGGAAGGAGGCGTTCGGCCCCGTCGCGATCCTCGAGAAGTTCGACCGCTTCGACGATGCGCTCGCGCGCGTGAACGACAGCGACTTCGGGCTGCAGGCCGGCGTGTTCACCGATTCGCTCACGCATGCGCAGCGCGCGTGGGACGAGCTGGAGGTCGGCGGCGTCGTGATCAACGACGTGCCGTCGTTCCGCGTCGACAACATGCCGTACGGCGGCGTGAAGGATTCGGGCCTCGGCCGCGAAGGGATCCGCTACGCGATCGAGGACATGACCGAGCCGCGGTTGATGGTCGTGCGGCGCCGGTAACGCGCAGGCAGGCAGCGCGGTGCCGCGACGGCACGCGGGCGGGCGATCGGGCCGGCCCGCGTGCCGTTTTTCATGGCGTCGCGCCCATCGGGCCGGCGCCGGGCTCGCACCGTGCCCGCATTGCGCGGCCGGCTGCCCGAACGCGCTCGACTGCGGGCCTTGCCTCGTGATGTAATCGCGCCAAACTGCCGACCGGGGTACGACACCGGAAGGCGCGTATTCATTCTTCACGAGGTCGATTCATGTCTCCCGTCTCGGCATTCAAGCTGGTTTTGTTGTCATTCCTTGCGATCGTCGCGCTCGAGTGCATCGCCAAGCGGCTGCGGCTGCCGCCCGCGGCCGCGCTGCTGATCGGCGGCATCGGCATCGCATTCATCCCCGGCCTGCCGCCGATCAATCTCGATCCCGAACTGGTGCTGCTGGTGTTCCTGCCGCCGCTGCTGATGGACGGCGCGTACTTCTCGGTGTGGGAGGAGTTCAAGCGCAACGTCGGCGGCATCCTGCTGCTGGCGATCGGCGCGGTCGTGTTTACCACGTTCGCGGTCGGCTTCGCCGTGCACTGGGTGGCGCCGTCGCTGCCGTGGGCCGCATGCTTTGCGCTCGGCGCGATCGTGTCGCCGCCCGATGCCGTTGCAGCGAAGGCCGTGCTCGAACGCGTCGCGCTGCCGCGCCGGCTGATGGTGCTGCTGGAAGGCGAGAGCCTGCTGAACGACGCGGCCGGCCTCGTGCTGTTCCGCTTCGCGGTCGTCGCGGCGCTGTCGGGCACCTTCAGCCTCGGCCACGCTGTCGTGGGTTTCGCGGAACTCGGGCTCGGCGGCGTGGTGGTCGGCATCGTGGTCGGCAAGCTCGTCGTGTGGTTCCTGAAGCTGCTCGACGACGACTATCTCGTGATCACCGTCGCGGTGATTGCCGGCTGGATCGCCTATATCGCGGGTGAAATGGTCGAAGTGTCGGGCGTGATCGCCACCGTCACGGCCGGCATGATCATCGGCTGGCATCAGCACGAGGTGTTCTCGGCGGCCGTGCGCACGCGCGGCACCGCGTTCTGGCAGGTCATCGTGTTCCTGCTCGAAGCGATGGTGTTCGTGCTGATCGGGCTGTCGCTGCGCGGTGCGATCCACCGGCTCGGCGGCTTCGAGCAGGTGCTCGCCACGATGGTGTCGCCGATGCTCGCGGTGCTGGCGGCGGTGATCGTGTCGCGCTTCGTGTGGATCTACGCGGTCGAGGCGCTGAAGTGGCCGGTGCGCGGGATCGCGCGGCGCGGCGAAGCGCCTGACTGGAAGGCCGCGACGATCATGAGCTGGGCCGGGATGCGCGGCGTCGTCACGCTGGCGATCGCGCTGTCGCTGCCCGAGGCGATGCCCGGCCGCGACGTGATCCTGGTCGCGTCGTTCGCGGTGATCCTCGTCACCGTGCTGCTGCAGGGCACGACGATCGGGCCGCTGATCCGGCTGCTGCGCCTGCCGCAGCGCGAAGAGCGCGCGGCGCACCACCTGACCGAGCCGCAGACGTGGGCGTACATCGAGGCGGCGCAACTCGCGGCGATCCAGCCGCTCGTGCGCGACGAGAACGGGGTCGTGATCCATCCGCGCCTGCTCGAGCAGTACACGTATCGCGCGGAATTGACCGAGCGGGCGAAGAACGAGCCCACCTATCCGGCGGAAGTGCGTGCCGCACACTACGACGTCGTGCTGGCCGCGATCAAGGCCGGGCGCACGGAATTGTTGCGCCTGCACCGTTCGGGCCACATCCACGACGAGATGCTGCACGCGCTCGAGCGCGACCTCGACCTGCAGGAAGTGTCCGCGCAGCACGCGCGCGGGTAAGGCCGCACGCCTTCGTCATACCGCGATCGAGCGGCCGGTGCCAACCGGCTCGAAGCGCGCCTGGGCCGATCGTTGCCCGGCGCGCTTTTTTCTTTTCCGCGCCTGCCGATTGGGCGGATTTTCATCCGGCCCTCAAATGCGACAGGCAGCCAGCCTTGCAGCGCATGCAAACCTTATCGTGCCGGTCTCGCAAACGTTATCGTCTTTCGAATCCGGAAATGATCTGATTTAACTGTTTCCGTCTCTTTCTGCATATTTGGCAAAACTAAACCGGATTGAGATAGATGCTGTGTTCTAATTTCATTTAGAATCAGCCGGTTATGTTTATTGAGAGAAAGGATGCGGAGGTAATGCGGCCGCCAACGGGGAGAAATCGGCGTCCGAAACCCAGCAAGGCGGTGCCGACAGGCCAATTCGGCGGAATCAGGCGGGGTTTTCAACCGCTGAAATAAGATAGCGTCCAAGTCTGATAAACAACTCCTATGAAAGAATCGATTGGAGAATCGGCGTTTGAAACTGTATTTATGAAAGAATCGAGCGGTGATAATGCCTCGGATTGTCTTGAATCGGGGTTATCGGTCCTTCTCGTCGACGATCAACCGTTCGTCGGTGAGGTGATCCGCCGCGCGCTGCGCAGCGAACACGACATCGACCTGCATGTGTGCACCGACGCGCACCGGGCGATGGCGGTGGCGCGCGACGTGAAGCCGACTGTCATCCTGCAGGATCTCGTGATGCCGGAGATCGACGGCCTCGATCTGGTCCGTGCGTGGCGCGCGGACGCCGGCACCGCTCGCGTACCGATCATCGTGCTGTCCGCGAAGGAGGAGCCGATCGTCAAGCGCGAGGCATTCATCGCCGGCGCGAACGACTATCTGGTGAAGCTCCCCGACGCAATGGAGCTGGCCGCCCGCATCCGCTATCACTCGAATTCTTACCTGATGTCCCGGCAGCGCGACGAGGCGCTCGATTTCCTGTCGCACGACATGCGTTCGCCGCAGACCTCGATCCTCGCGCTGCTCGACGTCTACCGGACCGAACACGGCGAGATGCCGGCGATCATGGAGCGCATCGCCGGCCATGCGCGGCGCGCGCTCGCGCTGGCCGACGGCTTCATCCACCTGACCCGCGCGCAGTCCGAGCGCCGCGCGCACGAGGTCGTGAGTCTCAACGAGATCGTGCTCGACGCCGTCGACCAGCTGTGGGAGAAGGCGGCCGGGCTCGGCAGCCGGGTCGCCGCGCACGTGCCCGATACCGAATGCGTGACGATGGGCGACCGCATGATGCTGACGCGCGCGGTCGCGAACCTGATCGACAACGGGCTGAAGTACGGCCCGGCCGGCACGGACGTGCACTGCACGCTGAGCAGCGAGGACGGTGCATGGCTGATCGGTGTCGAGGATACCGGCGCCGGGATCGCGCCGGAGCAGCGCATGGCCGCGACCGAGACGTTCGTGCAGCTCGAATCCGCACATGGCGCGGCGCGCGGCGGCTTCGGCCTCGGGCTCGCGTTCGTCCGTGCGACGGCGGCGCGGCATCGCGGCCAGATCCTGATGCGCAATACGGCGCGCGGCTTCATGGTCGCGCTTCGGCTGCCGGCGCAAGCGGAGCGGTGATTTCGCGGCGCGGCCTGCCGGCGCCGCGCTGCCCGCAGACCCTGATGCGCTCGTGGCGCGCCGTCCGGCGCGCAGGCGGGCGCGGATTTTTTCAACGCTGATTTTATAAAGCCCATAACGAACATGGCCACCGTGACGCCCCGCGCGACCAATGAAAGCCTGCATCCGACGATCGGCGCTGCCCGGCTGACGCTCGGCAATCGCATCCTGCTCAGCTTCGGCGTGCTGTTCGTGCTGATGCTGGTGACAGCCGGCGTGTCCTACGAGCGATTGCGCGCGATCAACAGCGAAGCCGTCAGCATCGAGCGCGACTCGCTGCCCGGCGTCTACCTCGCGTCGTCGCTGCGCGGTTCGGTCAACGAATCGTTCACGCTGCTGCAGCAGGCGACCTTCGTCGACACCGAGGCCGAGACCGTGCAGCGCGATCTCGCGAAGATCTCCGACGCGCTGAAGGACATCGAATCGCTGTCGGTCGACTACCAGAGCACGACGTTCCGCGACGACGACCGGCAGCGCTTCGCGGCGTTCCGCGGTGCGTACGACCGCTACGTGCCGCTGCTGAACGAAGCCGTGCAGAAGAGCCGCGTGTCGCGCGAGGAGGCCGTCGCCGCATACGCGAAAACGCTGCCCGCGTGGACCGAGGTCGTGCGCAACGCGAACGTGCTGGTGCAGGAAAACCGCAAGTTCGCCGAGCAATCCGCGAAGCTGATCCGCGAATCCGTGCAGGACACCGAAGTCGTGCTCGCGGTTGCGGTCGCCTTCGTGCTGCTGTCCGCGCTCGGGCTCGGCTACGTGCTGTACCGTTCGGTGACCGTACCGATGGCGCGGCTCGTCGAGGTGCACGACGTGATGCGCACCGGCAACCTGACGCGCCGCCTCGACCTGCGCCGCCGCGACGAATTCGGCACGCTCGAGACGGGCTTCAACCGGATGGCCGACGAGCTGACCGAGCTCGTCGCACGCGCGCAGCAGTCGTCGCTGCAGGTGACGACGTCGGTGGCGGAAATCGCCGCGACGTCGCGCGAGCAGCAGGCGACCGCGAACGAAACCGCGGCGACGACGACCGAGATCGGTGCGACCTCGCGCGAGATTTTCGCGACGTCGCGCGACTTGCTGCGCACGATGAACGAAGTGGCCGGCGTGGCCGAGCAGTCGGCGACGCTCGCGGGCGTGAGCCAGAGCGGGCTCACGCGGATGGGCGAGACGATGCGCAGCGTGATGGACGCGGCCGGTTCGGTGAACGCGAAGCTCGCGATCCTCAACGAGAAGGCGCTGAACATTAACCAGGTGGTCGCGACGATCACCAAGGTGGCTGACCAGACCAACCTGCTGTCGCTGAACGCGGCGATCGAGGCCGAGAAGGCCGGCGAGTACGGCCGCGGCTTCGCGGTCGTCGCGACCGAGATCCGCCGCCTCGCCGACCAGACGGCGGTGGCGACCTACGACATCGAGCAGACGGTGAAGGAGATCCAGTCGGCGGTGTCGGCGGGCGTGATGGGGATGGACAAGTTCTCCGAGGAAGTGCGCCGCGGCATGCTCGACGTGCAGCAGGTCGGCGGGCAGCTGTCGCAGATCATCGCCGAGGTGCAGACGCTCGCGCCGCGCTTCCAGATGGTCAACGAAGGGATGCAGACGCAGGCGAACGGCGCCGAGCAGATCACGCAGGCGCTGTCGCAACTGTCGGAGGCCGCGCAGCAGACGGCCGAGTCGCTGCGCCAGTCGTCGCAGGCGATCGACGACCTGACGCTCGTCGCGAACCAGCTGCGCACCAGCGTGTCGCGCTTCAAGGTCGACGCGTGACGCGCGCCGACCCGCAGAACGGCGCCCACGCGCTGTTCCTGATGTTCGAGCTCGACGGCGAACGCTATGCGCTCGACGCGGCCGGCATCGACGAGGTGCTGCCGCTCGCGGTCACGAAGGCCGTGCCCGGCGCACCCGAATGGATCGCCGGGCTGCTGATGCGCGGCGGCCAGCCCGTGCCGGTGATCGACGTGCCGATGCTGGCGCTCGGGCGCC
>NZ_JAAGPB010000045.1:0-32969 GCF_017104585.1 Burkholderia sp. Ac-20392 | reverse complement strand
GCCCGATCGAGCTGCACATCCGCCATATGCCGGGCGGCAAGTTCACCGACCATGTGTTCGGCGCAATGAAGGAGCGCGACATCCTGCGCTTCGAAGGCCCGCTCGGCACCTTCTTCCTGCGTGAAGATTCCGACAAGCCGATCGTGCTGCTCGCATCGGGCACCGGCTTCGCGCCGATCAAGGCGATCATCGAACACGTGAAGCACTCGGGCATCACGCGCCCGATGACGCTCTACTGGGGCGCACGCCGCAAGAAGGACATCTACCTCGACGAGCTCGCCGAGCAGTGGGCGCGCGAGATCCCGAACTTCAAGTACGTGCCGGTGCTCTCCGAGCCGGACGCCGGCGACCAGTGGACGGGCCGCACCGGCTTCGTCCATCGCGCGGTGATCGAGGACCTGCCCGATCTGTCGGGCCACCAGGTGTATGCATGCGGCGCGCCGGTGATGGTCGAATCCGCGCAGCGCGATTTCACGCAACACCACGCACTGCCCGCCGACGAGTTCTACGCGGACTCGTTCACGAGCGCCGCCGATCTCGCGCATCCGGTCTAAGGCCCGCGCACCCGCGCACGGCACTGCGCACCGCGATGTCACATCCGTGGCATCGCGGCGGTTTACAGTGAGGCGCGGGATGCCTTATGCTTGCGCACATGAACTGCTTCCTGTCCGCCCTTCGACGTCGCCGCTCGCCGCTCCGCCCGGATGCCGCAGGCTCGTCACGGACTCGCGCGTAACCCCCGCACTGCTTCACCGGTTACGCACAAGCTGTTCGACCCACCAGCCACGGCCTTCCGTGGCTTTTTTATTGCCTGTTTCCCTTTCAACGTCCGCTGGAGTCTGCTGCCATGCCCCTGAACGATTATCCGATCGACTCGCTGATGTACATCACGAACCGCCCCGACATCGTGTTTACGCACGGCAAGGGTTCGTGGCTCTACGATCACACGGGCAAGCGCTATCTGGACTTCATCCAGGGCTGGGCCGTCAACAGCCTCGGCCACTGCAACGAAGGCATCGTCGAAGCGCTGAAGACGCAAGCAGAGAAGCTGCTGAACCCGTCGCCCGCGTTCTACAACGAACCGATGGCGAAGCTCGCGGGCCTGCTCACGCAGCACAGCGTGTTCGACAAGGTGTTCTTCACGAACAGCGGCGCGGAAGCGAACGAAGGCGCGATCAAGCTCGCGCGCAAGTGGGGCCGCAAGTTCAAGAACGGTGCGTACGAGATCATCACGTTCGACCACAGCTTCCACGGCCGCACGCTCGCGACGATGTCGGCCAGCGGCAAGCCGGGCTGGGACACGATCTACGCACCGCAGGTGCCGGGCTTCCCGAAGGCCGAGCTGAACGACATCAACTCGGTCGAGAAGCTGATCACCGACAAGACCGTCGCGGTGATGCTCGAGCCGATCCAGGGTGAAGGCGGCGTGATTCCGGCGACGCGTGAATTCATGCAGGCGCTGCGCGCGCTGACGAAGCAGCACAACCTGCTGCTGATCGTCGACGAAGTGCAAAGCGGCTGCGGCCGTGCGGGCACGCTGTTCGCGTACGAGCTGTCCGGCATCGAGCCGGACGTCATGACGCTCGCGAAAGGCATCGGCGGCGGCGCCCCGCTCGGCGCGCTGCTGTCGAAGGCCGAGTTCGCGGTGTTCGAGGCCGGCGACCAGGGCGGCACGTACAACGGCAACCCGCTGATGACCGCGGTCGGCTATTCGGTGATCTCGCAGCTCGTGGCACCGGGCTTCCTCGAAGGCGTGCGTGCGCGCAGCGAATACCTGAAGCGCAAGCTGCTCGAGCTGTCGGAAGAGCGCGGCTTCGAAGGCGAACGCGGCGAAGGCCTGCTGCGCGCGCTGCTGCTCGGCAAGGACATCGGCCCGCAGATCGTCGAGAAGGCGCGCGACATGCAACCCGATGGCCTGCTGCTGAACGCCGCGCGGCCGAACCTGCTGCGCTTCATGCCCGCACTGAACGTGACGACCGAGGAAATCGACCAGATGATGGCGATGCTGCGGTCGATTCTCGACACGCTCTAAGGAGACCGCCGCGATGGATGCCGCCGCCGATGCTGTCGCAATCCGCCCGTTCGAACGCGCCGACACCGATGCCGTGCTCGCGGTATGGCGCGACGCGTTCCCGCAGTACGAAGACGCGGACGCACCGCCGCACCGCGATCCGCTGCGATCGATCGAGCTGAAGCTCGCAACGCAGCCGGAACTGTTCTTCGTCGCGACCAGCGACGCACGCGTGGTCGGCACGCTGATGGCGGGTTTCGACGGGCATCGCGGCTGGCTCTACTCGTTCGGCGTATCGAACGACGCGCGACGGCTCGGCATCGGCCGCGCGCTGATCGCACATGCGGAACGCGCGCTCGCCGCGCGCGGCTGCCTGAAGGTCAACCTGCAGGTGCTGCCCGGCAACGACGACGCGTGCCGCTTCTACGCGGCGCTCGGCTATCGCGTCGAGGAACGCATCTCGTTCGGCAAGACGCTGCCGGCCGCATGACGCGAAGGCCGGCAGCCGGCGATCTCAACGCGTGATCGGCCCCGCGCCCGGCAACGGATTGCCGAGCGCGTCGGTCGGCACGGCCTGCTGCTCGAACGCGGCGAAATACGCGGCCCACTGCGTGTCGCTCACGCGCACGATCAGCGCGCCGTCCTGCCAGATGTCGTTGTGGTCGTTGTGGTCGTCGCCTGCGCGATGCAGGTAGTTCGAGCCGGTCGACCCCTGGTTCATGTGCGTGTCGTGGATGCCGTTGCCCTCGGTATACGAGCGGCCGAACACGACGACGTCGAGCCCCTGCGACTGCGCGGCGTTCACCAGCCGCAGCAGCGACGGGATCGGCTCCTGATTCTCCGTGCCGTCCATCACGGCGCTCGGGCGCCACGCGCCCGTGTCGTTCAGGATGTCGCTGCGCATGTAGTCGAGCGCGGGCAGCGCGGCCTGCCCCGTCAGGTCCGTATAGCCTTCGGCCGCGGCCGCGAGCGTCTGCGTGATCGGGTGGTGGAAATCGTAGACGAGCTTGTAGTTCAGCAGGTCGTCCGCGTCGTTGGTGCCGACGTTGATCGCGACGTCCCAGTCGCCTCCGGGCAACGCCAGCGTCAGGTGGATGTGATACTGGATCTCACTGCGGTGCGGCGAGCCCTTCAGCTTCGCCACCGATGTCACCTTCGCCTTCACGAAACCGTAGTCCAGACTCATGTGTGCTCTCCGTGTCCCGATGGGCCGCTGATGCTACACGGCCCGTGTGTCGGTTTGCAGGCGGCCGGCAAGAGCGGCCGCTCCATCGTTCCCGCGCCGCGTGCGCGGCGCAACAGTCGAATGGAGTCGCGCCCGCCCGCACAAGTTCGACCGGAATCGCACGACACGAAAAAAAAGGCTGTCACGGCATCCCGTGACAGCCTTTCGAAAGCCCGTGTGCGACGCGCCCGGCATCTGCCGTCACGCGTCACCGGGCCCGCTCATTCACTCACTCATTCACCCAGGTACGCGGCACGCACCTTCGGATCGTCGAGCATCTGCTTGGCCTCGCCTTCCATCGTGACCGTGCCCGAATCCATCACGTAGCCACGGTCGGCCGCCTGCAGCGCGAGGCGCGCGTTCTGCTCGACGAGCAGCACCGTGATGCCCTCCTTCGAGATTTCGCGCACCACTTCGAAGATCTTCTCGACCATGATCGGCGACAGGCCCATCGACGGCTCGTCGAGCAGCAGCAGCTTCGGCTTCGAGAGGATCGCGCGCGACATCGCCAGCATCTGCTGCTCGCCGCCCGACAGCGTCCCCGCGAGCTGCGTCGCACGCTCCTTCAGGCGCGGGAAGAAGCCGAACATCCGGTCGACGTCCTTCTTGATCTGCTCGGTGTCGTTGCGCAGGTACGCGCCCATCTGCATGTTCTCGATGATCGACATCCGCGCGAAGATCCCGCGGCCTTCCGGCACCATCGCGAGGCCGCGCTTGAGCAGCTCGTGCGTCGGCGTGCCCTTGATCGACTTGCCGTCGTATTCGATGTCGCCCGCCGAATACGCCTTGAGACCCGTGATCGCCTTCATCGTCGTGGTCTTGCCTGCGCCGTTCGCGCCGATCAGCGTCACGAGCTCGCCCTGACGGACTTCCATGTCAACGCCCTTGACGGCCTGGATGCCGCCGTAGTTGACCTGCAAGCCCTTGATTTTCAACATTGCCGCTGCCATCAGTGCACCCCTGCGCCGAGATATGCCTCAATCACCTTCGGATTCTTCTGCACGTCCTGCGGCAGACCCTCGGCGATCACCTTGCCGTAATCGAGCACCGTCATCCGGTTGCACAGCCCCATCACGAGCTTCACGTCGTGCTCGATCAGGAGAATCGTGCGGCCGTCCGAGCGGATCTTGTCGAGCAGGCGCGTGAGTTCGACCTTCTCGGTCGCGTTCATCCCGGCCGCCGGCTCGTCGAGCGCGAGCAGCTTCGGGTCGGTGGCCAGTGCGCGCGCGATCTCGAGACGGCGCTGGTGGCCGTACGACAGGTTGCGCGACGTGTAGTCCGCGTATTGCAGCACGCCGACGTACTCGAGCAGCTCGATCGCACGTTCCTTGATCTCGCGCTCTTCCTGGCGTTCGGCCGGCGTCTGGAACACCGCGCCGAGCAGCCCGTGCTTGGTGCGCACGTGGCGGCCCACCATCACGTTCTCGAGGGCCGTCATCCCGCCGAACAGGCGGATGTTCTGGAACGTGCGCGCGATACCCGTCTTCGCGACCTGATGCACCGCGGTCGGCTTGTATTCCGTGCCGTCGAGCTTGAACTCGCCGGAGTCCGGCGTGTAGAGGCCCGTGATCACGTTGAAGAACGTCGTCTTGCCGGCGCCGTTCGGGCCGATCAGGCCGTAGATCTCGCCTTCCTTGATCTGCAGGCCGACGTCGGACAGCGCCTGCAGGCCGCCGAAGCGCTTGTTCACGCCCTGCACGGACAGTCGGATTTGTTTGTCGCTCATGTGTGTATCCCCTGTGTCCGTCGATTAAGCGCGCACCGGCTTCTTGCTGTTGCGCTTCGCCAGTTTCGCGATCTTGTCCTCATGCTTCGGCGCGGGCCACAGGCCTTCCGAGCGATACAGCATGATGACCACCATCGCGAGGCCGTACAGCGCCTGACGGATCACTTCGGTATCGACGACGTCATGGCCGAAGATCGCATGCTGCAGCGGGCTCATCGTCGAGCGCAGGAATTCCGGGAAGATCGCGAGCAGCACCGCGCCCAGGATCACGCCCGGGATGTGGCCCATGCCGCCGAGCACCACGCAGGCGAGCACGACGATCGATTCCCAGAACGTGAACGATTCCGGCGACACGAAGCCCTGGAACGAACCGAACATCGCACCCGACAGGCCGCCGAACGACGCGCCCATCGCGAATGCGAGCAGCTTCACGTTACGGGTGTTGATGCCCATCGCCTTCGCCGCGATTTCGTCTTCGCGAATCGCCGCCCATGCGCGGCCGATACGCGAGTGCTGCAGGCGCGTACACACCCAGATCACCAGCAGCGAGCACAGCACGAACAGGTAGTAATACATGTAGACCGACGGCAGCTGGATCCCGAACAGCGAGTGCGTCTGCGCGAGGCTGAAGTCGCCGATGTGCACCGGATCGATGCCCGTGATCCCCTTCGGGCCGTTGGTGATGTTCACCGGACGGTCGAGGTTGTTCATGAAGATCCGGACGATTTCACCGAAGCCGAGCGTCACGATCGCCAGGTAGTCGCCGCGCAGGCGCAGCGTCGGCGCGCCCAGCAGGATCCCGAAGGTCGCCGCCAGTGCCATCGCGATCGGCACGATGATCAGGAACGGCACATGCAGCCCGTTCGGCGCCAGCGCCGCGATCCACTCGAATTGCGAGCTCAGGTGCGGCGAGCTCAACAACGCCGCCGTGTATGCGCCCACCGCGTAGAACGCGATGTAGCCCAGGTCGAGCAGGCCGGCGAAGCCGACCACCACGTTCAGGCCGAGCGCGAGCATCACGTACAGCATCGCGAAGTCGAGCACACGGACCCAGTAGTTGCCGCCGGCCGAGCCGATGATGATCGGCGCCGCGATCACGAAGACCGCGGTCAGGAGGCCGATGATGATGGTCTTGGTGGTGTTGCGCTCTTCGACGAGCGACGTCGAGGATTCGATCGGTTGAATGGATGTCATGTTGTTTGCTCCCTTCCGTTACGCGCGATCCGCGACACGTTCGCCCAGCAGGCCGGACGGACGGAACACCAGCACGATGATCAGCACGATGAAGGCGAACACGTCCTGGTAGTTACTGCCGAATACGCCGCCCGTGAGGTTGCCGATGTAGCCGGCCCCGAGCTGCTCGATCAGGCCGAGCAGCACGCCGCCGACCATCGCGCCGCCGAGGTTGCCGATCCCGCCCAGCACTGCGGCGGTGAATGCCTTCATGCCGGGGATGAAGCCCATGTAGAAGTGCACGTTGCCGTATTCGGATGCAATCATCACGCCGGCCAGCGCGGCGAGCGCGGAGCCGATCATGAACGTCGCGGAGATCACGAAGTTCGGGTTCACGCCCATCAGGCTCGCGGTGTTCGGGCTTTCGGCAATCGCGCGCATTGCACGGCCGAGCTTGGTCTTGTGCACGAGCAGCAGCAGGCCGGCCATCACGATGAACGCCACCGCGATGATCACGATTTCAGTCACCGAGATCACGGCGCCCGGCGTCGTGTCGGTTGCCTTGATCACGTTGATCGGATCGGTCGGCAGCAATTGCGGGAACGGCAGCGGGTTGCGCGACCAGATGATCATCGCGGCGGTCTGCAGCAGGATCGACACGCCGATCGCGGTGATCAGCGGGGCGAGGCGCGGTGCGCGACGCAGCGGCCGGTATGCGACCCGTTCGATCGTGAAGCCGACGAACGCACAGACGACAGCGGCGATGCCCAGGCCGATCGTCAGCGTCGCGACGTTGCCGAGTCCGGGGAAATGGTTTTGCAGCACGGTGATGGCCGACAGGGCGACCATCGCGCCGATCATCAGCACGTCGCCATGCGCGAAGTTGATGATGCCGAGAATGCCGTACACCATCGTGTAGCCCAACGCGATGATGGCGTAGACACTGCCGAGCACCAGCCCGTTGAGAACCTGCTGGACGAAAATATCCATTTAAAGCTCCTTGGCCCGTGCTGCCGGAGGACGTTGCGCCCCGCGGGTAAGCGAGGAATCGCGCCTTCTCGGCGACACTGCGGGTACTAGTCGATACCGGTAAGGGTGGATCGTCCCGGCGCGCGCCGCCCGGCCTGTACGGCCGGACCTGCCGCCGGAGCGGATACAAAAACGGCACCGCACTGTTCCGGTGCCGTCATGAGTCCCGTCGCTAAATCGTCACGACATCGAGGACGGTGTTCGTGGCCTCCTTGAAGTCGTAGGGCAGCATGCCGAGACGGCCATCGTCCGGTTGCCCGGCATCCGTGCCTTTGCCTGTCCGGCGCGAGGCAAGCCCCGCACCCGGGCAGATCGGATTCCGTGCCGCGCTACCTCGCAAGGCACCGCGAACGCCGCGTCCGACATTCGTCAGGACTGCGTCGGAATCCATCGTACGAACCAGACCGCGCGCCGCGACGCCATTGCTCGCGGCAACGCGCTGTTTCGTCGAATCGAATTGAAAGGGAACCGCGCTGCCCGCATCGCCGGGCACCCTGGCCGGCCTGCGTCGATCGGCGCGCGCGGTCGCTGTCACGCCACGACCGGCGGCTTGCGGTATTGCAACCTGCGTGCCCGCTGCCTGACCGTTCGCCAGGCCAAGCGCGTTGATTTCCTCGATCGCCAAACGTGCCCCGTTTTCCTTGTCCTTGCCCAATTGTGCGATGCGGCACGCGAACGATGCCGCACGACCGGTTCCGGCGACGCGCACGCCGCTGGCCGGCGGTGCCGCGAACACCGCAGCCTCCCTCCCCGCCCCGTCGTCGCTCTTTTTGCTGCAGCCGGCAAGCATTGCAACCGGTGCGGCGACGGACACGGCGTAAGCCAACTTCACATGCATTGAGTGGTCTCCCGCGCCTTGCCAAAATCCGATTTCAAAGCCATTCAGGCCTGAAAACGGGCGCATTGTAACTCCATTTATAGGACGCCAATAATCCTGATTCGATGGGGTTTTCCTGCATTGCAACCAATTTTGAGAGACGCTTGGGCGCGCGCAGAGCAACCCGGTTGCACCATTAATCCGAATAATGGTTGCGATTGCGATTTCGACAGGCAAAAAAAAGCGCGCCGTAAGGCGCGCTTCGGTGTTCCGCAGGTGCGATGCGTCAATCAGGCAGCGGGCGGAAGGTTCAACCCGCGCGGCAGCGGAAACGACACGTTTTCCTCGATGCCGTCGAGCGCGCGCACGTTGCGCACGCCGAGCTCGCGCAGTCGCGCGATCACGGCCTGGGCGAGCACTTCGGGAGCCGACGCGCCGGCCGTCACGCCGATGCGACGCTTGCCTGCGACCCACGCCGGATCGATCTGGTCGGGCGCATCGACCATGTACGCGTCGACGCCGCGCTTCTCGGCCACTTCGCGCAAGCGGCTCGAATTCGAGCTGTTCGGGCTGCCGACGACGATCACGACGTCGCACTGCGGCGCCATGAACTTCACGGCGTCCTGGCGGTTCTGCGTCGCGTAGCAGATGTCCTGCTTCTTCGGCTCGCGGATCTTCGGATACTTGGCCTTCAACGCGCCGATGATCTCGGCTGCATCGTCGACGGACAGCGTGGTCTGCGTGACGAGCGCGATGCGCTCGGGATCGGCGAGCTCGAGCTTCTGCACGTCCTCGACGCTCTCGACGAGATGCATGCCGCGCTCGACCTGCCCCATCGTGCCCTCGACTTCCGGATGGCCCTTGTGCCCGATCATGACGATGTCGACGCCGTCCTGGCGCATCTTCGCCACTTCGACGTGCACCTTCGTGACGAGCGGGCAGGTTGCGTCGTAAATGCGCAACCCGCGCACGTCGGCCTCGTCGCGCACGGCCTTCGACACGCCGTGTGCGCTGAAGATCACGGTATTGCCGGCCGGCACTTCCTCGAGTTCCTCGACGAAGATCGCGCCCTTCTTCTTCAGATCCTCGACCACGTACTTGTTGTGGACGATCTCGTGACGAACGTAGATCGGCGCACCGTGCATCGCGATGGCGCGCTCGACGATCTCGATCGCGCGATCGACGCCCGCGCAGAAACCGCGCGGCTGGGCCAGCAGGATTTCGGCATCGGCGGCGACGGTCTGCCCGGACAGCGTATCGGTGGTGCTCATGATTACAGGATTCCGATGATTTTCACTTCGAACGTGAGCGCTTGGCCCGCGAGCGGATGATTGAAGTCGAACAGTGCCGAGGTTTCGCTGACTTCCTTCAGCACCCCCGCGTATCGGCCGCCGTCCGGCGCGTTGAACTCGATCAGTTCGCCCGGCGTGAAATCGTCGCCGACCATCCCGTTCTCGCGCAGCGTCGACAGCGTCACGCGCTGGAGCATGTCGGGATTGCGGGGGCCGAACCCCTGTTCGGGCGTTAGCTGAAAAGTCGAATGGTCGCCGACCCTGAGGCCGATCAGAATCTGTTCCAGCGACGGCGCCAGTTGCCCCGCGCCGAGCAGCAGCGTGGCCGGCTTGTCGGTGAAGGTGTTGACGATGTCGGCGCCGTCGGCCAGTGCCAGCCGGTAATGCAACGTGACGTGGGAACCGGGCTTCACTTCGGATAGATCGATGAGGCTCATGAATTACTCGTTCAGTCGGCGCCCGATACGGCCGAAAGGCCCGGCGCAAAGCCAATATTGTAAGTCACCTGAGCGCGCAAGGCGGAAAGTGCGACGACGTCGCGCACACCGCCCGCCGCCAATGGAGTTTCAAGCATGCTGTCACCCTGCCCAGCCTTGCCGCCCGTCGAATGCCGCGACAACACCGATCTGCCGGCCGATCCGCCCGGCCGCGTCGTCCCGCTCCACCGGCGCAAGCGCCGCCCGCGCGGCTGGCAGCCCGAGCGGCCGCGCGAGCGATTGCTGGAGCGCGGGCCGGCCGCGCTGACCGACGACGAACTGATCGCCCTGCTGCTCGGCACGGGCAAGCCCGGGCACGATGTGTTCGTCACCGCCCGCGCACTGGTCAGTCAGTTCAAGTCGTTGCACGGGCTGCTCGAGGCGACCGCCGACGATTTCGAGGCGCACCCCGGCATCGGCCCCGCGCGCTCCGCACGGCTGGTTGCGGTCACCGAGATCGCGCGTCGCATGCTGAAGGAGAAAGCGCACGAGAAGCAGCCGATCGATTCGCCCGGCGCGGTCGAGGACTATCTGCGGCTGAAGATCGGCTCGCGCCCGCACGAGGTGTTCGCCGCGGTTTACCTCGACGCGCGCCACAGCCTGATCGACATGGAGGAAATCACGCGCGGCTCGCTGACGCGCATGGCCGTCTACCCGCGCGAGATCGTGCGCCGCGCGATGGTGCACAACGCCGCGGCACTGATCGTCGCGCACAACCATCCGTCGGGCGCGGTGCAGCCGAGCGCGGAAGATCGTCGCCTGACCCGCGTGCTGCACGACGCGCTCGCGCTCGTCGATGTCAGGCTGCTCGATCACGTCGTGATCGGCACCAGCGATACTTTTTCGTTCGCACGGGCCGGCTGGCTGTAGACTGTGGGGTTGCGGCCCGTCCAAGGGCGCCGCAACGGCGATGCGAAATTAGGTTTGATTTTCCTGAGCTTTTTCTGCTAGAATCGCCGTCTGTATTTTTTCCAACCACAGTTCTAGCCATCGAAGGGCCTTGTCTGTAAGGGCTTCGGCGTTCTGAGTGCAGCCATGGATCACGTGGCGGTGCGATGGAACCTTCACCGGCGATCGAACCCCGAATTTAGCGTATTAGGAGTGCTCTCATGGCACGCGTATGCCAAGTAACTGGGAAAGCGCCGATGAGCGGCAACAACGTTTCCCACGCCAACAACAAGACGAAGCGTCGCTTCCTGCCGAACCTGCAAAACCGCCGGTTCTGGGTGGAGAGCGAAAACCGCTGGGTGCGCCTGCGCGTCTCGAACGCCGGCCTGCGCCTGATCGACAAGAACGGCATCGATTCCGTGCTCGCTGACCTGCGCGCACGCGGCGAAGCCTAAGCCCAAGGAGCACAATCATGGCAAAAGGCGCACGCGACAAGATCAAGCTTGAGTCGACCGCTGGTACGGGTCACTTCTACACGACCACGAAGAACAAGCGCAACATGCCGGAAAAGATGGCGATCAAGAAGTTCGATCCCGTCGTCCGCAAGCACGTTGAATACAAAGAAACCAAGATCAAGTAATCTCCGGTTTCTGCTAGCCTGACGGCGACCGAAAAGCCCCGCACATGCGGGGCTTTTTGTTTTGCGCGCACGCTCCGGCGCGACGCGGTATGCTCTCCCCTTTCCGCGGCCACGGCCGCCGGAACGCACAAGATCAAAAGCGTAACGATGGAGATGCAGCATGAAATTCGACGTGGCGATCGTCGGCAGCGGCCTGGCAGGGCTGTCGGTCGCACTCAACCTGGCCAGCACGCGACGTGTCGCGCTGATCGCGAAACGGTCGATGATGGAGGGCGCGAGCGATAACGCGCAAGGCGGTATCGCGGCGGTCCTCGATTCGGCGGACAGCATCGAGAACCACGTCGACGACACGCTGGTCGCCGGTGGCGGCCTGTGCGACGAAGCTGCGACGCGCTATATCGTCGAGCACGGCCGCGAAGCGATCGAATGGCTGATCTCGCAGGGCGTCCCGTTCACGAAGGACGACGCGGCCGAGCTCGGCTTCCACCTCACGCGCGAAGGCGGTCACAGCCACCGCCGGATCATCCACGCGGCCGACGCGACCGGCCATGCGGTGCTCGCCACGCTGTCGGCGCGTGCGCGCCAGCATCCGAACATCACGTTCTTCGAAAACCACCACGCGATCGACCTGATCACGTCGGACCGGCTCGGCTTGCCCGGCCGCCGCTGTCACGGCCTGTACGCACTCGACGTCGACAACGACCGTACGATCACGATCGAGGCGCCGCATACGGTGCTCGCAACGGGCGGCGCCGGCAAGGTCTACCTGTACACGACGAACCCCGACACCGCGACCGGCGACGGCATCGCGATGGCGTGGCGTGCGGGCTGCCGCGTGTCGAACATGGAATTCATCCAGTTCCACCCGACCTGCCTGTTCCATCCGTATGCGAAGTCGTTCCTGATTTCCGAAGCCGTACGCGGGGAAGGCGGCCTGTTGAAGTTACCCGACGGCACGCGCTTCATGCCCGCGCACGATCCGCGCGCCGAACTCGCACCGCGCGACATCGTCGCGCGCGCGATCGACTTCGAGATCAAGAAGCGCGGGATCGACTGCGTGTATCTCGACATCAGCCACCAGCCGGAAGCGTTCCTGCGCGAACACTTCCCGACGATCCACGCGCGCTGCCTCGAATTCGGCATCGACATCGCGAAAGAGCCGATTCCCGTCGTGCCGGCTGCACACTACACGTGCGGCGGCGTCGTCACCGACCTCGCCGGGCGCACCGATCTCACGGGCCTGTATGCGGTCGGCGAAACGTCGTACACGGGGCTCCATGGCGCAAACCGGCTCGCGAGCAACTCGCTGCTCGAATGCCTGGTGATCGGCCGCGCGGCAGCCGAAGCGATCGAGGCAGCCGGCTTCGATGCCGAAACGCCGGCCACGCTGCCCGCGTGGGACGAAAGCCGCGTGTCGGATGCGGACGAGGAAGTCGTCGTTGCGCACAACTGGGACGAGCTGCGCCGCCTGATGTGGAACTACGTCGGCATCGTGCGCACCGACAAGCGCCTCGAACGCGCGAAGCACCGGCTGTCGCTGCTGCGCGACGAGATCCAGGAGTACTACGCGAACTTCCGCGTGACGCGCGACCTGCTCGAACTGCGCAACCTCGTCGACGTCGCGACGCTGATCGTGAAGAGCGCGCA
Source organism: Burkholderia sp. Ac-20392 (assembly GCF_017104585.1). Taxonomy (NCBI): domain Bacteria; kingdom Pseudomonadati; phylum Pseudomonadota; class Betaproteobacteria; order Burkholderiales; family Burkholderiaceae; genus Burkholderia; species Burkholderia sp. Ac-20392. Next base: position 20,045 of record NZ_JAAGPB010000045.1, on the reverse strand, counting down.
CTCCCGCCGCGAAAGCCGCGGGCTGCACTACAGCCGCGACTGGCCGAACTCGCTGCCGAAGGCGCTGCCGAGCGTGCTCACGCCGCGCGCGCGTCGCTGAGCGGCACGCCCCTCCCGGCTGCGGCCGCACAGGAAAAAAGCCGTTGGCGTTTGCACGCCAACGGCTTTTTTGTCTGATCGACGGCGTTCGGTCAGTCGACGATCCGCATCGAATAGTCCGTCGCGCGCACGTCCTTCGTCAGCGCGCCGATCGAGATGCGGTCGACCCCCGTTTCCGCGAACGCACGCACCGTATCGAAATTGACGCCGCCCGACACTTCGAGCACGGCCCGGCCGTTCGCCACGCGCACCGCTTCACGCATCATGTCGAGCGTGAAGTTGTCGAGCAGCACCGACTGCGCGCGATGCGCGAGCGCCGTATCGAGTTGCGCGAGCGTCTCGACTTCGACCTGCACGGGCACGCCCGACTCGAGCGCGAACGCCGCGTCGAGCGCCTCGCCGACACCGCCTGCCGCTGCGATGTGGTTTTCCTTGATCAGGATGCCGTCATACAGCGCGAGACGCTGGTTCTCGCCGCCGCCGACACGCACCGCGTACTTCTGCGCTAGCCGCAGGCCCGGCAGCGTCTTGCGCGTATCGAGGATCTTCGTGCGCGTGCCTTCGACGCGATCGACGTAGCGACGCGTCGCGGTCGCGACGCCCGACAACAGTTGCAGGAAGTTCAGCCCGTTGCGCTCGGCCGTCAGCAGCGCGCGCGCCGGCCCTTCGAGTTCGCAGACGGTCGAATCGGGCGTCATCCGGTCGCCTTCGCGATAGCGCCATTGCACGACGATCGCCGGATCGATCCGGGCAATCACGGCCTCGAACCACGGCACACCACAGAGCACGGCTTCCTCGCGCACGATGATGCGTGCACGGCGACGATCGCCTGCCGGCACGAGCCGGCCGGTCTGGTCGCCGGTGCCGACGTCTTCCGCGATGGCATCGGCCACGTTGCGCGCGATCGCGTCGTCGAATGCCGCGCCGTATTGCTCGCGCACGAGGTTGAACAGCGGGGATACTGCCGAGTTCGCGCCGCCTTCCGCCGGGCCGCCCCCAAGGAAGGTGGCCGCCCCCTCGGGGGGCATCGAACGAACGTGAGCGTGGGGGCTATTCATTATGCAGCCCCCACGTTCGCAAACAGTTGCTGGTCACGCTGCAGATCGCCGCTCGCCTGCACGCGCTTCTTGTGCGCGGCTGCGAATTCGAGCATCCGGTCGATCGGCAGGCGTGCGCGCTCGCCGATCGCGGGATCGACGAAGATCTCGTTGTGACCGCGTTCGAGCACGTCAGCGAGGTTCGCGAGGCCGTTCATCGCCATCCACGGGCAGTGCGCGCAGCTCTTGCAAGTCGCGCTGTTGCCGGCCGTCGGCGCGGCGATGAAGGTCTTGCCGGGTGCCGCAAGCTGCATCTTGTGCAGGATGCCGAGATCGGTCGCAACGATGAAGCGTGTCGCGTCGAATTTGACCGCTGCGTCGATCAGCTGCGTGGTCGAGCCGACCACATCGGCCTGCGCGACGACGTTTTCCGGCGATTCGGGGTGGACGAGCACCTTCGCATCCGGATACTCGGCGCGCAGCAGGTCGAGCTCGATGCCCTTGAATTCGTCGTGAACGAGGCACGAGCCTTGCCACAGCAGCATGTCCGCGCCGGTTTTCTTCTGGATGTAGCTACCGAGATGGCGATCCGGCGCCCAGATGATCTTCTCGCCGCGCGCGTGCAGGTCGGCCACGATCTCGAGGCCGATCGACGACGTCACCATCCAGTCCGCGCGCGCCTTCACGGCCGCGCTGGTATTCGCGTAGACGACGACGGTACGGTCCGGATGCGCGTCGCAGAACGCCGAGAATTCATCGACGGGGCAACCGAGGTCGAGCGAGCAGGTCGCATCGAGATCGGGCATCAGGATTCGTTTGTTCGGGCTCAGGATCTTCGCGGTTTCGCCCATGAAGCGCACGCCGGCGACGACCAGCGTCTGCGCGTCGTGGTCACGACCGAAGCGGGCCATTTCAAGCGAATCGGCAACGCAGCCGCCGGTTTCGTCGGCGAGCTCCTGCAACTCGGCGTCGACGTAGTAGTGCGCGACCAGCACGGCCTTTTCACGCACGAGCAATGCCTTGATGCGCGCCTTCAGCGCGGCCCGCTCTTCGGCGGACGGTGCATCGGGCACCTTGGCCCAGGCCTGCCCCACGCCGCACACGGTCCCTGCTGCAACGGGCCGGTCGTACTCGACGGGTTTGATCGTCGATTGCATCTCCATATCTCCTGTCGATCGGAGTTAGCGCTTTAGCGCTTACTCCGATCCCATGCTTCGCGGTCGACCCGAGCTAGCGTTTTAGCGCCCACCCCGATCCCATCCCCTGATCTCGCCCCGGAACAACACTTCCCCGCTGCCCCAAGCCTCATACAAATCTGGCCCTACCGATCACCCTTCAAAAACCGGCGGACCAAATAAAAAACCCCGCCAACGCGGGGTTTTTGACGTCCTTAGATTCTAATCGATTTCGAATCAGGCGTAGCGGCGCAGGCGCGTCGCGAATTCCTGCAGCGCCTTGATGCCGCTTTGTTCTGCGCGATGGCACCAATCCTGCAATTGCGCGAGAAGCTGTTCGCGCGATGCGGTCGAACGATCCCAGATCGCGGCGAGATCCTGGCGCAGCTGGAAGTACGTTTGCAGCTTCTGACTGTTCGCGAAGATCTCCGGCAGCAGCTTCTTCTGCGGCTCGTCGAGGCCGTCGGCATCCTTGTGGAACCACTTGCGCGCGCCGCGCATCATCTGGTACTTGTCGCCACCGATTTCCTTCAGGTGCGCGAGCTCCTGGCGGTACGCACGCTTCACGGCCTTGCCGTAGCGCGCCATCACTTCGTAGCGGTTCGACAGCACGGCCTGCAGCGTTTCCTGGTCGAGCACCGTCTTCGGCTTGTTCAGGCGCGGCGTCGGCGCGACCTTCTTCACCTTCGCGAGACCGAACGCCGACATGATGCGGATGTACATCCAGCCGATGTCGAACTCGTACCACTTGTTCGACAGCTTCGCCGACGTCGCGAACGTGTGGTGGTTGTTATGCAGCTCTTCGCCGCCGATCACGATGCCCCACGGGAACAGGTTCGTGCTCGCGTCGGCCGAGTTGAAGTTGCGATAGCCCCAGAAGTGACCGAAGCCGTTCACGACGCCAGCCGCCCAGAACGGAATCCAGACCATCTGCACGGCCCACACGGTCAGGCCGATCACGCCGAACAGCGCGACGTCGATCACCATCATCAGGCTGATGCCGAGAATCGGGTACTTCGAATAGACATTGCGCTCGACCCAGTCGTTCGGCGTGCCGTGCCCGAACTTGCGCATCGTCTCTTCGTTCTTCGCTTCCGCGCGATACAGCTCGGCGCCTTCGAGGAACACCTTCCAGATACCGCGCGTCTGCGGGCTGTGCGGATCTTCCTCGGTTTCGCACTTCGCGTGGTGCTTGCGGTGAATCGCGGCCCACTGGCCGGTCAGCATGCCGGTCGTCATCCACAGCCAGAGGCGGAAGAAGTGGCTCGCGATCGGATGCAGCTCAAGCGCGCGGTGCGCCTGGCAGCGGTGCAGATAGACCGTCACGCCGATGATCGTGACGTGCGTGACGGCGAGCGCGAACAGCGCGACCTGCCACCACGAAAAATGCAGGAGCCCGTGGGAAAGAAAATCGAGCAGGGAATTCAACAAGGCAGTTACCTGTGATGAGAGCGACGCCGGCCCGCGCCAAGCGTCAGAAAAATGAAAGCATACCGCGTGTAGACCAGAATTTTACTTCAACCGTTCCAAGTCTTTGTAAAAAATGAATATTTTCTTGCCCTGACGCAACAAACCCAGTCCATGGGCGGACTTGGAAAGGGCCGCGATCCGGTTCCGACCGCGGGGTCGATACGATTGGCAACCGGCGCGCGTCACGCAGCCGGCGCGTGCCCGTCCACCGCGCCGTTGCCGGCCGCCGCGCCCGCGGCGGGAAAGCCGTCGGGCAACCCGACGACGCGCACTTCGCGCTGCGGGAACGGAATCGAAATTCCGTGCTCGCTGAACAGCCGCCAAATGTTGCGGTTCACGCTCGAACGCACGCCGGACGTGCCTTTCGCGGAATCCTCGATCCAGAAACCGAGCTCTAGGTCGATCCCGTCCGCACCGAAACTCACCAGATACGGGGTCGGAGCAGGCTCCGCCAGCACGCGCGGCACCCCCTGGGCTGCATCGGCGAGCAGCGTGAGCGCGTGCTCGACATCGCTCGTGTACGCGACCTGCACGGCGACCTTCGCGTAGCCGCGCGTCAGGTACGACGACTGGTTCTGCACGACGTCGGTGATCAGCTTTTCGTTCGGAATCAGCGTCTCGTTGCCGTCGAGACCGCGCACGACCGTGTAGCGCGTGCGGATCTGCGTGACCACACCCTGCAGCCCGCCGACGCTGATCGCGTCGCCGAGTCGCAGCGAGCGGTCGAGCAGGATGATGAAGCCCGACACGTAGTTGCTGGCGATCTTCTGCAGCCCGAAACCGAGGCCGACACCCACCGCACCACCGAACACGCCGAGCACCGTCACATCGATGCCGACCAGCGACAGCCCGATCAGGATCGCCGCGAACACGAGCAGCGCGCGGCCGACCCGCGACAGCACGACCTTCAGGTTCGCGTCGAGCGTGGTCGCGCGCGTGAGGCGATCCTCGAGCACCGAGCCGAGCCACATCGCGACCATCAGCGTCACGCACACCCACAGCGCGCCGGAGATCACCGACAGCAGCGTGAGGTGCGCATTGGCGACACGGAACTGCACGCTGTCGAGCCAGCCGAGCACGTCACGCTGGATGCCGAGCACCGTCAGCACCATCGCGGCCCACACGACGGTCGACACGATCTTCTCGACGATCGACAGCCACGCATGCGTGTGGCCGTCGCGCGCGAACACGCGCCGCGCAAAGAAGAACAGCACGTAGATCAGCCCGATGCCGAACAGCGGCACGAGCGCGAGCGACAGCAGCGACGTCGACATGAACGGGTCGAACGCGAGCTGCGCGCCGCCCACGAACACGCTGCCGAACAGCGGGAACAACGCGCGCTTCAGGCTTTGCGCGCCCGCGCCGGGCGCCCGTCCGGCCGCCCGGCGGCGCGCGTCGATCCGGCCGTGCACGAAGCGCGCGGCCACCCAGGCGAAGCACAGCGCACCGATGAGGATCGCCGCCTGCCAGATCATCACCGGCTGGTGGAAATCGCGGATGACCGATGCCAGCCGGTGCGACAGCAGGCGGCTCTGCAGATTCTCCATCGTCCGTCCGGCCCGCCGTTACTGCGCAGCGCGCCGTTCGAGCACCGCGGCGAAGAAGCCGTCGGTCGCGTGGCGGTGAGGCCACAGCGACAGGTAGTCGCCCGTCTCGAGCTCGATGCGCTGGTCGGCCAGTACCTGTTGCGCTGGCACCAGCACGAAATCGGGATGATCGGCCAGGAACTGTTCGACGATGCGTTCGTTCTCGGCGTCGAGCACGCTGCAGGTCGCGTAGACGAGCCGGCCGCCCTTCTTCACGAGACGCGCGGCGCTCGCGAGGATCGACGCCTGCTTCGGCGTCAGCTCGTCGATCGCCGTGCGCGTCTGGCGCCACTTCAGGTCGGGATTGCGGCGCAGCGTGCCGAGGCCGCTGCACGGCGCGTCGACCAGCACGCGGTCGATCTTGCCGGCGAGCCGCTTGATCTTCGCATCGTGTTCGCTGTCGATCAGCACCGGGTTCACGTTCGACAGCCCGCTGCGCGCGAGGCGCGGCTTCAGCTTCGCGAGGCGCTTTTCCGACACGTCGAACGCATAGAGGCGCCCGGTCGAGCGCATCATCGCGCCCAGCGCGAGCGTCTTGCCGCCCGCGCCCGCGCAGAAATCGACGACCATCTCGCCGCGACGCGGCGCGACCAGCGAGCACAGCAGCTGGCTGCCTTCGTCCTGCACCTCGATCGCGCCTTCCTCGAACAGCCTCAGGCGCGTCAGCGCCGGCTTGCCGACCACGCGCACGCCGAACGGCGAAAACGGCGTCGCGCCCGCATCGATGCCTTCCGCGCGCAACCCGTCGATGACCTGATCACGGCTGGCCTTCTGCACATTGGCACGCAGGTCGAGCGGCGCCGGGTAGTTCAGCGCAGCCGCGAGCTGCGCGAGCTCGTCGGCGTCGAAACGGGCCGACAATGCCTGGTGGATCCAGTCGGGCAGGTTCGTGCGAATGCGCACCGGCAGGCTCGCCGGGTCGATCTTCGACACGTGCTCGAGCCATGCGGACTCGGTGTCGGACAGGAACGGCTTCAGCGCATTGCGGCCGGCCGTCTGCATCAGGCCGAGCAGCGTGAGGCGCCGCGCCGGCGTGCCCGTGCCGCTCTCGGCAAGGTGCGAAAACTCCATCTTCCGGCGCAGCACCGCGAACACGGCCTCGGCGATCACGCCGCGCTCGGCATGCCCGAGCTTCGGATGCGCGCGGAAGAACCGGCTCGTCGTCGCATCGGCGGGGCCGGCGAACTTCAGCACCTCCGCCAGCAAAGTCTCGGTCTGGCCGATCAGGAATCCGTGCAGTTTCATACGCCCTCACTCGTTTCGGTATGCGGTTGATCCGCGAAAATCCAGCGCGCCTCTTCCGGCGCCACCACTGCACGGCCGTTCTCGAGGCGCAGACGCCCCTCGATGAACCAGCGCACCGCGCGCGGATACAGCACATGCTCGACCGTCAGCACACGCTGCGCGAGCGCGGCCGCGTCGTCGCCCGCGCGTACGGGCACCGCGCCCTGCGCGACGATCGCGCCGCTGTCGAGCTCGGGAATGACGAAATGCACGCTTGCACCATGCAGCGCGACACCCGCGTCGAGCGCCTGCTGGTGCGTGTGAATGCCCTTGAAGCTCGGCAGCAGCGACGGATGGATGTTCAGCAGCCGGCCTTCGTATCGTCTGACGAATGCGGGCGTGAGAATGCGCATGAAGCCGGCGAGGACCACGAGATCGGGCGCGAATCGGTCGATCTCGGCGGCGAGCGCCGCGTCGAAGCTGTCGCGGCCATCGAACGACCGGTGGTCGACCACCGCCGTCGCCACCCCGTGCGACGCGGCAAATGCCAACCCGGCCGCGTCGGGCCGGTTGGCGATCACGGCGGCAATCTCGGCCGGCCAGCGTTCCTGCGCGCACGCGCGGACGATGGCCTCCATGTTGCTGCCGCGACCGGAAATCAGGATCACGAGTTTTTTCATCCGCGAATTTTACCATTCGCCCCCGCGTTTCCCCCCTTCTCGGCCGCCGAACCGCCCGAACGTTTATAATCTTCTGCTTTGCGGCACCCCACCGCCCATTCCCCGACGCTGCATCCGCTATCGTGAAAGTCTTCCGCGGCCTGCCCAACGCCGAGAGCCGCGCCCCGTGCGCGCTGACGATCGGCAACTTCGACGGTGTCCATCGCGGCCACCAGGCCCTGCTCGCGCGCGTGCGCGCAGCAGCGGACGAGCGCGGCCTGCCCGTGTGCGTGATGACGTTCGAGCCGCACCCGCGCGAATTCTTCAACCCGGCCGGCGCGCCGCCGCGCATCGCGATGCTGCGCGACAAGCTCGAGGCGCTGCGCGATCACGGTGTCGACCGCGTGGTCGTCGAGCACTTCAACCACACGTTCGCGAGCCAGTCGCCGCAGGCGTTCGTCGAACGCACGCTGGTGAACGGGTTGCACACGCGCTGGATGATGGTCGGCGACGATTTCTGCTACGGCGCGAAACGCGCGGGCACCTTCGACACGCTGCAGGCGGCCGGCGCGCAGTACGGCTTCGAGGTCGAGCAGATGGGGACGGTGGCCGGCAGCGACGGCACGCGCATCTCGAGCTCGGGCGTGCGCGCCGCGCTCGCGGCCGGCGATCTCGATGCGGCCGCGCAGGCGCTCGGCCACGGCTATGCGATCAGCGGCCACGTCGCGCACGGGCTGAAGCTCGGCCGCGACCTCGGCTTCCCGACGCTGAACCTGCCGATCGCCCACAAGCGGCCGGCGCTCGCAGGCATCTTCGTCGTGCAGGTGCACGGCCTCGGCCCCGCCCCGCTGCCGGGCGTCGCGAGCCTCGGCCTGCGCCCGACCGTCGACGATTCGGGCCGCGTGCTGCTCGAAGTCCACCTGCTCGACTGGCATGGCGACGCGTACGGCAAGCTCATCCGCGTCGAATTCCTGAAGAAGCTGCGCGACGAGGCGAAATTCGACGATCTCGAGGCGCTGTCGCGCGCGATCGCGCTGGACGTCGCGAATGCACGCGCGTACTTCATCGAGCGCGACCGTGCACCGGGCAGCCGCGCCACGGGCTTCTCGACGTCGGCCACCGACCGAATTAGCTGATCCGGACGGCGGCGCCGCGCGCCGCACCCTCGCGCCGCTCAGTCGCGCGCATACCCGATTCACGACGCTCGCGCGTCCCTCGAGATTTAGATAGCGATCCCATCATGAGCAACAAGAAAGCCGATTCGAAACCGCAGGCCAAGTATCCGGTCAACCTGCTCGACACGCCGTTCCCGATGCGCGGCGACCTGCCCAAGCGCGAGCCGCAGTGGGTCAAGGAATGGGAGGAGCGCGGCATCTACGAGAAGATCCGCGCGGCCAGCGCCGGCCGTCCGAAGTTCATCCTGCACGACGGCCCGCCGTATGCGAACGGCGACATCCACCTCGGCCACGCCGTCAACAAGATCCTGAAGGACATCGTCGTCAAGTCGCGCAACATGGCCGGCTTCGACGCACCGTACGTGCCGGGCTGGGATTGCCACGGGATGCCGATCGAAATCCAGATCGAGAAGCAGTTCGGCAAGTCGCTGCCGGCGGCCGAAGTGATGAGCAAGGCGCGCACGTACGCGACCGAGCAGATCGAGAAGCAGAAGGTCGGCTTCAAGCGCCTGGGCGTGCTCGGCGACTGGGCCAACCCGTACAAGACGATGAACTTCGTCAACGAGGCGGAAGAGATCCGCGCGCTCGGCAAGATCATCGAGAAGGGCTACGTGTATCGCGGGCTGAAGCCGGTGAACTGGTGCTTCGACTGCGGCTCGGCGCTCGCGGAAGCGGAAGTCGAGTACAAGGACCGCACCGATCCGACGATCGACGTGATGTTCGCGTTCGCGGAACCGGAAAAGACGGCGCAGGCGTTCGGCCTGCCGGCGCTGCCGCGCGCCGAAGGCGGCATCGTGATCTGGACCACCACGCCGTGGACGATCCCGGCGAACCAGGCGCTGAACCTCCATCCGGAAATCGTCTACGCGCTGGTCGACACCGAGCGCGGGCTGCTGATCATCGCGGAAGAGCGCGTCGAAGCCTGCATGACCGACTTCAAGCTGACCGGCCGCGTCGTCGCAACCGCGCCGGGCGTGAAGCTCGCGGGCCTGCGCTTCCACCACCCGCTCGCGTCGGCTCACCCCGGCTACAAGCGCACCGCGCCCGTCTACCTCGGCGACTACGTGACGACCGACACGGGTACCGGCGTCGTGCACTCGTCGCCCGCGTACGGTATCGAGGACTTCGTGTCCTGCAAGGCGCACGGGATGACCGACTCGGACTTCATCAACCCGGTGATGGGTGATGGCCGCTATATCGAATCGCTGCCGCTGTTCGGCGGCCTGTCGATCTGGGACGCGAACCCGAAGATCGTCGAGGCGCTGAACGCGGCCGGCTCGCTGCTGCGCAGCGAGAAGTACACGCACAGCTACATGCATTGCTGGCGCCACAAGACGCCGATCATCTACCGCGCGACGTCGCAGTGGTTCGCGGGCATGGACGTCACGCCGCGCGACGGCGGCAAGACGCTGCGCGAAACGGCGCTCGAAGGCGTCGACGCGACCGCGTTCTACCCGTCGTGGGGCAAGCAGCGCCTGTTCAGCATGATCGCGAACCGTCCTGACTGGACGCTGTCGCGCCAGCGCCAGTGGGGCGTGCCGATGGCGTTCTTCGTGCACAAGGAAACCGGCGAGCTGCATCCGCGCACGCTCGAGCTGCTCGAGGAAGTCGCGAAGCGCGTCGAGCAGTCGGGCATCGAGGCATGGCAGACGCTCGACCCGCGCGAGCTGATCGGCGACGACGCGAACCTGTACGAAAAGAACCGCGACACGCTCGACGTGTGGTTCGATTCGGGCACGACGCACTGGCACGTGCTGCGCGGCTCGCACAAGGATCAGCTGCAGTTCCCGGCCGACCTTTACCTCGAAGGCTCGGACCAGCACCGCGGCTGGTTCCACTCGTCGCTGCTCACCGCGTCGATGATCGACGGCCGCGCGCCGTACAAGGGCCTGCTCACGCACGGCTTCACGGTCGACGGCGAAGGCCGCAAGATGAGCAAGTCGCTCGGCAACGGCATCGACCCGCATGAAGTCGCGAACCGCCTCGGCGCGGAAATCATCCGCCTGTGGATCGCCTCGACCGACTATTCGGGCGAGCTCGCGATCTCCGAGGAAATCCTGAAGCGCGTGACCGAAGGTTATCGCCGCATCCGCAACACGCTGCGCTTCCTGCTCGCGAACCTGTCGGACTTCGACTTCGCGCAGCACGCGGTGCCGGTCGAGGAATGGCTCGAGATCGACCGCTATGCGGTCGCGTTCTCGCAGCAACTGCAGACGGAGCTGCTCGGCCACTACGAGAAGTACGAATTCCACCCGGTCGTCGCGAAGCTGCAGACGTACTGCTCGGAAGATCTCGGCGGCTTCTACCTCGACGTGCTGAAGGACCGCCTGTACACGAGCGCGGCCGATTCGCGCGCACGCCGCTCCGCGCAGACGGCGCTGTACCACCTGACGCACGGCCTGCTGCGCGTGCTCGCGCCGTTCCTGTCGTTCACGGCGGAAGAAGCGTGGAAGGTGTTCCAGCCGGCCAGCGACACGATCTACACGGAAACCTACTACGCGTATCCGGAAGTTGCCGGCTCCGCCGCGCTGATCGAGAAGTGGGCGCTGCTGCGCGATGTGCGAGGCAACGTGACGAAGGCGCTGGAAGAAGCACGCACCGCGAACCGCATCGGTTCGTCGCTGCAGGCCGAAGTCGCGGTGCACGCGAGCGGCGCACGCTACGACGCGCTCACGAGCCTCGGCGAGGATCTCAAGTTCGTGCTGATCACGTCGGCTGCGACGGTCGTCAAGGTCGACGACGAAGCGCAGGAAAGCGTCGACGTGGCCGCGTCGAAGTATCAGAAGTGCGAGCGCTGCTGGCACTACCGTGAAGATGTCGGCGCGCATGCCGATCATCCGACGCTGTGCGGCCGCTGCTTCTCCAACCTGTTCGAAAACGGCGAAATCCGGAGCGCTGCTTAAATATGGCGAAAACCCTGTCGAAACCGGCCAGCGGCGCGCTCGCGCCCTGGCTCGGCATTTCGCTGATCGTGATCCTGTTCGACCAGCTGTCGAAGATCGCGATCCTGAAAACGTTCGCGTACGGCGCGCAGCACGAGCTGACGTCGTTCTTCAACCTCGTGCTGGTGTACAACCGCGGCGCCGCGTTCGGCTTCCTGTCGACCGCAGGCGGCTGGCAGCGTTGGGCGTTCACCGCGCTCGGCATCGGCGCGACGCTCGTGATCTGCTTCCTGCTGAAGCGTCACGGCCAGCAGCGGCTGTTCAGCCTGTCGCTCGCCATGATTCTCGGCGGCGCACTCGGCAACGTGATCGACCGGCTCGTCTACGGCCACGTGATCGACTTCCTCGATTTCCATCTCGGCGCCTGGCACTTCCCGGCGTTCAACCTCGCCGATTCCGCGATCACGGTCGGCGCGGTGCTGCTGATCTACGACGAACTGCGTCGCGTGCGCGGCTCGCGCTAAGCGCGCATACTCGGCGTCGACGGCCGGCTTCGCGCCGGCCGTTCCGTTTGACCCTTGGAGGCCTGAGTTGGCACACGCAGAACTCGCAGGAAAACACCTCGTTCTCGGCCTGACGGGCGGCATCGCCTGCTACAAGATCGCCGAGCTCACGCGGCTGCTCGTGAAGGCCGGCGCGACCGTACAGGTCGCGATGACCGAAGCCGCCACCCAGTTCATCACGCCCGTCACGATGCAGGCGCTGTCGGGCCGGCCCGTCTACACGAGCCAGTGGGACGCGCGGGTCGACAACAACATGGCGCACATCGACCTGTCGCGCGAAGCCGATGCGATCGTGATCGCGCCTGCGTCGACGGACTTCCTCGCGAAGCTCGCACACGGGTTCGCGGATGACCTGCTGTCGACGCTGTGCGTCGCGCGCGATTGCCCGCTGCTCGTCGTTCCCGCAATGAACCGCCAGATGTGGCAGAACCCGGCCACGCAGCGCAATGCCGCGCAACTGCGCGCAGACGGCGTGTCAGTGCTCGGCCCGGATTCGGGCGCGCAGGCGTGCGGCGAAGTCGGCGACGGCCGCATGCTCGAACCCGAGGCGATCTATGAAGCGATCGTCGCGCACTTCGCGCCGAAGGTGCTCGCGCACCGGCGCGTGCTGATCACGGCCGGGCCGACGTTCGAGCCGCTCGACCCGGTGCGCGGCCTCACGAACCGCTCGAGCGGCAAGATGGGCTTCGCGCTCGCACGCGCCGCGCAACAAGCCGGCGCCGACGTGCATCTCGTCGCAGGGCCGGTGGCGCTCGACACGCCGTGGGGCGTTTACCGCCAGGACGTGCAGACTGCGCAGCAGATGTACGACGCGGTCATGCATGCCGTCGCCGATGCCGACATCTTCATCGCGGTCGCTGCGGTCGCCGACTGGCGCGTCGCCCAGCCGGCCGAGCACAAGATGAAGAAGACGGCCGACCACAAGGTGCCCACGCTCGCGTTCGTCGAGAATCCCGACATCCTCGCGTCGGTCGCGGCGCTGCCCGATCCGCCGTTCTGCGTCGGCTTCGCGGCCGAAAGCGGCGATCTCGACGTGCACGGTGACGAGAAGCGCAAGCGCAAGAACGTGCCGCTGCTCGTCGGCAACCTCGGCCCGTTGACGTTCGGCCGCGACGACAACGAAGTCGTGCTGTTCGAGGCCGCCGGCCTCACGCGCCTGCCGCGTGCGCCGAAGGACGAACTCGCGCACACGCTCGTCGCGGAAATCGCGAAGCGCCTGCCCGACAACCGCCTGATCTGATCTCCTGCGCGGCAGCGTTGCTGCCGCGCCCTTCCCGACCCATCCGACGACCGCATGAAACTCGACCTGAAGATTCTCGACGCGCGCATGCGCGACTACCTGCCCGCCTACGCGACTACCGGCAGCGCGGGCCTCGACCTGCGTGCGTGCCTCGATGCACCGGTCACGCTGCAGCCGGGTGAAACGACGCTCGTGCCGACCGGCCTCGCGATCCATCTCGCCGACCCCGGCTACGCGGCGCTGATCCTGCCGCGCTCGGGCCTCGGCCACAAGCACGGCATCGTGCTCGGCAACCTCGTCGGCCTGATCGATTCCGACTACCAGGGCCAGCTGATGATCTCGACCTGGAACCGCGGCCAGACCGAGTTCGTGCTGAATCCGTTCGAGCGGCTCGCCCAGCTCGTGATCGTGCCGGTCGTGCAGGCGCAGTTCAACATCGTCGACGACTTCGCGGAAAGCGATCGTGGCGAGGGCGGCTTCGGCAGCACCGGCCGTCACTGAACGGCGCAACAAAAAAAAAGGGGCCTCGCGGCCCCTTTTTCTTGTCCTTCACCATCATTCCTCGACGGCTTGCGCGATCCGCGCGGGCGTCAGATTGCGCTGCCGCGATTGAGCCACGATCGCGTAGATCACCATCGCGACCAGCACGCCGAGCAACACGGCCGACGAACCGACGGTGCCGAGCGCGAGCCCGCCCTTCGCAACCGGCTTCGTCAGCAGGTCGCCGACCGTCGCACCGAACGGGCGCGTCAGCACGAAAGCAGCCCAGAACAGCAGCACGCCGGAGATCCGCGTGAAATAGTGCGCCAGCACGATCACCGCGAGCAGCCCGCCGATCAGCAACGCGCCGCCGCCGAAGCCGAGCCCCGAGCTGTCGGCGAGAAAGTCGCCGAGCGCGGTGCCGAGCGTGTTCGAGAACAGGATCGCGATCCAGTACAGCAGCTCGACCTTGCGCGTGCGGATCAGGTCGACCGACAGCGATTCGCCGCTGAGGCGCCACACCGCGAAAATCGCCAGCAGGATCGCGACGAGGATCGACGAGCCGGCCGCATAGCCGAGACCGAGCGTGCGGTCCATGAAGTCGGACATCGTCGTGCCGGCCGTGCTGGTCGCGACGATCACGGCCCAGTAGATCGCCGGGCGATAGCGCGTCGTCCTGAGCTGCGCGCCCAGCGTCACGAGAAAGAAGCCGAACAGCAGGATGGAGCTCACCGCGTAGCCGACGTTCAGCGTCATCGACAGCAGGTCGCCGCCGGTTTCGCCGAGCGTCGTCGCGCAGATCTTCATGATCCAGAACGCGAGCGTGATTTCGGGAAGTTTGTTCATTCGAACCCCTTTTGCAGGAAAGCGGCGGACCGGCGCGGGCCGGCCTGCCTTGCAGACAGGATCGAATGTAGTCGCCACGGGCTTAACGGAACCTTAGCGAACAGGGAAGCGGCATGGGCAGGCCACGCCGTGGCGATCAACGCGCGTGTTGGTGTCGGTAATGCAGCGCGTACGCGAGCGTCAGCAGCACGGCGAACACGACGCCAACCACCATCGTCATCCGGAATTCGCGCGTGAACGCGGTCGTGAACAGGATCGCCGCGACCAGGCCCGCACCGAGCAGGCTGCCGAACGGGTGCCCCCACATCCGGAACGCGAGCGCGGGGCCGCGATACTGCGAACGGAAGCGCAGGTGCGTGACGAAGATCATCAGCCACGTGAACAGTGCACCGAACATCGCGATCGCCATCATCACGGTGAACGCGGTGTCGGGGGCCAGCGCGACCAGCACGGCTGCCACCGCGACGCCGCTCGTCGAGATCCACAGCGCCGCGCGCGGCACGCCGTTCGTGCCGAGCCGGCCGAACACCGCGGGCGCGAGCCGTGCGCGCGACAGGCTGAACATCATCCGCGTCGTCACGTAAAGCTGGCTGTTCATCGCCGACAATGCCGCGATCAGCAGCACGAAGTTGATCACGCCTGCCGCGTACGGCACGTGGGTCGCGGCCATCACCTTCACGAACGGGCTTTCGTCGGTGCCGGCCTGCGTCCAAGGCACGATCGCGAGCATCAGCGACAGCGTCAGCAGGTAGAACAGCACGAGCCGGAACACGGTCGAGCGGAACGCGCGCGTAACTGCGTGCTGCGGATCGCGCGCCTCGCCGGCCGCGATCGCGACGGCTTCGATGCTCATGTAGCTGAAGATCGCGACGATCACCGCGACCCAGGTGCCCCACGGCCCTTTCGGCATGAAGCCGCCGTGCGCGGTGTAGTTCGCAAAGCCGACGCCCGATGCGGCCGGCGCCGACCACACGAGGTAGGCGCCGAGCACGATGAACACGACGATCGCCGCGATCTTCAGCAGCGAGAAGGCGTATTCGACCGTGCCGTACAGTGTGACGCTCGCGAGGTTCACGGCGATCAGCAGCGTGGAGAAGCCGATCACCCAGTACCAGCCGGGCACGGCCGGGAACCAGTACTTCATGAACACGGCGATCGCGCTGATCTCGGTACCGATCGCGAACACGACCGCAAACCAGTACGCATAGCGCACCAGGAAGCCCGCCAGCGGGCCGACATAGTGCTCGGCATACGCACCGAACGACCCGGCCGTCGGATGCGCGACCGTCATTTCCGCGAGCGCGCCCATCAGCAGCAGCGCGATCAGCGCGCCGATCGCGTACGAAACCAGTACGCTCGGGCCGGCGAGCCCGATCGCGAACCCGCTGCCGAGGAACAGCCCTGTGCCGATCGCGCCGCCGATCGCGATCATCGCCATCTGCCCCGATGTCAGCGCATGGCGCAAACCCTGTTCGCGCGCGACGATGTCGTCGAACGACCGTTGTTGTTGTGTCACTGCGTTGCCACTCCCCTGCACCACCATCGCGCCGCCGGCGCCAGATAAAACGAAACGGCGCGGAAAACATCCCGCGCCGTTCGCATGAACTACCCGATTATCGCTTACTCGACTTCGACCGCCTCTTCGTTCGGCTTGTGCGGCGGATTCGCCAGCTTGTCGAACGACAACTGCACCTTGTCGCTTTCGTCGACATCGACCGTCACATGGCCGCCGTTGACGAGCTTGCCGAACAGCAGCTCGTCGGCCAGCGCGCGCCGGATCGTGTCCTGGATCAGCCGCTGCATCGGCCGCGCGCCCATCAGCGGGTCGAAGCCGTGCTTCGCGAGATGCTTGCGCAACGCGTCGGTGAAGAGCGCGTCGACCTTCTTCTCGTGCAGCTGTTCCTCGAGCTGGATCAGGAACTTGTCGACCACGCGCATGATGATTTCCTCATCGAGCGAGCGGAAGCTGATGATCGAATCCAGGCGGTTGCGGAACTCCGGCGTGAACAGGCGCTTGATGTCGGTCATCTCGTCGCCCGTCTCGCGGCGCGTCGTGAAGCCGATCGTCGCCTTCTGCATCGACTCGGCGCCGGCGTTCGTCGTCATGATGATGATGACGTTGCGGAAATCCGCCTTGCGGCCGTTGTTGTCCGTCAGCGTGCCGTGGTCCATCACCTGCAGCAGCACGTTGAAGATGTCCGGATGCGCCTTCTCGATTTCGTCGAGCAGCAGCACGCAGTGCGGCTTCTTCGTGACGGCTTCGGTCAGCAGGCCACCCTGGTCGAACCCGACGTAGCCCGGCGGCGCGCCGATCAGGCGGCTCACCGCGTGACGCTCCATGTATTCCGACATGTCGAAGCGGATCAGCTCGATGCCGAGCGTGAACGCGAGCTGGCGCGCCACTTCGGTCTTGCCGACGCCCGTCGGGCCGGAGAACAGGAACGCGCCGATCGGCTTGTCCATCTTGCCGAGGCCCGCGCGCGCCATCTTGATCGAGGCAGCCAGTGCGTCGATCGCCGGATCCTGGCCGAACACGACGCTCTTCAAGTCGCGGTCGAGCGTCTGCAGCTTGCTGCGATCGTCCTGCGACACGCTCTGCGGCGGCACGCGCGCGATCTTCGAGATGATTTCCTCGATCTCGCTCTTGCCGATCGTCTTCTTCTGCTTCGACTTCGGCAGGATGCGCTGGGCGGCGCCCGCTTCGTCGATCACGTCGATCGCCTTGTCCGGCAGGTGACGGTCGGTAATGAAGCGCGCCGACAGCTCAGCCGCGGCCGACAGCGCACCCGACGAATACTTGACGCCGTGATGCTCCTCGAAGCGCGACTTCAGCCCGCGCAGGATCGCGACCGTCTGCTCGACGGTCGGCTCCGACACGTCGACCTTCTGGAAGCGCCGCGACAGCGCCGCATCCTTCTCGAAGATGCCGCGATATTCGGTGAACGTGGTCGCGCCGATGCACTTGAGCGTGCCCGACGACAGCGCCGGCTTCAGCAGATTCGATGCATCGAGCGTGCCGCCCGACGCGGCGCCCGCGCCGATCAGCGTATGGATTTCGTCGATGAACAGGATCGCGTGCGGACGCTCCTTCAGCTCTTTCAGCACCGTCTTCAGACGTTGCTCGAAATCGCCGCGATACTTGGTGCCCGCGAGCAGCGCGCCCATGTCGAGCGAGTAGACCTGCGCGTTCGCGAGGATGTCCGGCACTTCGCCGCGCGTGATGCGATAGGCGAGCCCTTCCGCGATCGCGGTCTTGCCGACGCCGGCCTCGCCGACGAGCAGCGGATTGTTCTTGCGGCGACGGCACAGCACCTGGACCACGCGCTCGACCTCGGGCTCGCGACCGATCAGCGGATCGATGCGGCCGTCCTTCGCCATCTGGTTCAGGTTCTGCGTGAACTGCGCGAGCGGCGTTTCCTTCTGCGCATTCGCGTCTTCGCTTTCCGCGTTCGCATCGGCCGACTTCGCGGCTTCGCCGTTGTTCGTCTTCGCGATGCCGTGCGAAATGAAGTTCACGACATCCAGGCGCGTGACGCCCTGCTGCTGCAGGTAGTACACGGCATGCGAATCCTTCTCGCCGAAGATCGCAACCAGCACGTTCGCGCCGGTCACTTCCTTCTTGCCGTTCGACGTCGACTGGACGTGCATGATCGCGCGCTGGATCACGCGCTGGAAACCGAGCGTCGGCTGGGTATCGACATCGTCGGTGCCCGGGACGGTAGGTGTGTTGTCGTGGATGAAATTGCGCAGGTTCTGACGCAAGTCCTCGATGTTTGCCGCGCACGCGCGCAACACCTCGGCTGCCGTCGGATTATCCAGCAGGGCCAGCAGCAAATGCTCGACCGTAATGAACTCATGGCGCGCCTGGCGTGCTTCCATGAACGCCATGTGCAGGCTGACTTCCAATTCCTGGGCAATCATGCTTCCTCCATCACGCACTGCAGCGGATGCCCGGCCTGCCGCGCATGGGTAACGACTTGCTCAACCTTGGTCGACGCGATGTCCCGCGTATAGACCCCACAAACCCCTCGCCCTTCGCGATGGACCTTCAGCATGATCTGCGTGGCCGTCTCGCGATCCTTCTTGAAATACTCCTGGACCACCATCACGACGAATTCCATCGGCGTGAAGTCGTCGTTCAGCAGCACCACCTTGTACATCGAAGGCGGCTTGAGCTTCTGCTGCTTGCGTTCCAGGACGGTGCTGTCCTGCTTGTCCGGGATAATCGCCATACACCCATTCTAAACAACTCGGACAGGCCCGCAATCCTGCCATTACCCGACCGACCGGCCGGCGCCCTCCCCGGAATCCCGGAACACGCGATCTTCTTCGCGCCATACGAAAGCCGGCTGCGGTGCCGGCTTTCACGCGTGGCGCAGAACACGAACCGTCAGGGGGAACGGCACCGAACGTCGTGTCCGCATCCAGTATCCCACAAGCCGGGACGACTCGAACGCGTGTCACTCGAGCCTGGTATATGAGCCGATTATGCGGCTTTTCAAGACCTCGCGCTTGGCCGCGTGCTGCTAAGCAAAGCCGGAAAAACCCTGAAAATGGGTTCTTTACAACGTCCCTCTAAACGTCTAAAAATTCCACTTGACACTCCAATAAAGAGCGCCAACAATCAAGCTGGCACTTTTTTCAATTTGCCGGTTGGCAAAATGAAAGAGGCCGAGGTGAGCTTGTGAGGGGGGAACGGCTGCATTTTCCGGTCGTTTAGCTTTTCGAGCGTGCTCGTGGTAAGTAGCAGCGACTGTGTGACAGGGGAAGTAGGAAATGGCAACTGGTATCGTTAAGTGGTTCAACGACGCGAAGGGCTTCGGTTTCATCACTCCCGATGAGGGCGGTGAGGATCTGTTTGCGCACTTCTCGGCTATCACCATGAATGGCTTCAAGACGCTGAAGGAAGGCCAGAAGGTGAGCTTTGACGTCGTTCAAGGACCGAAGGGCAAGCAAGCGTCGAACATCCAGGCCGCATAAGGCACCGGATATCAGACGAAGAAACCCGGCGCATGGTTTGCGCCGGGTTTCTTTATTTGAGGCCGGCCAATCGATAATCGATTGGCCGGCCTTTTCGTTCAATCCCGATAATTGAACACGCATTGTCTTGTCTCGCGCGCAAATCGGATTCTCATCCGACGCGTGAAACATAATCGCCACTTCGTTACACGACCTTCAGCGTGCCCATCATGCCGAGATCCTCGTGTTCGAGAATGTGGCAATGAAACATGCGCTCACCGGGCATGTCTTGCGTGACGAGAATCGTCAAGGTTTCGCCGCTGCGCACGTTCACCGTATCGCGCCATGCGCGGAACGGTTCGCTCGTGCGCGAACCGCCCGACGCGCGCTCGATCACCTGGAACTGCGTGCCGTGCAGGTGGAACGGATGATCCATGTCGGTGCCGTTGCGGATCGTCCAGCGCTCGACGTCGCCCCGGCGGCTCGTCAGCGTCGCGCGATGCGGCGCGTAGGTGTCGCCGTTGATCGTGAAGCGCATGCCCGCCGGACGACCGTGCGCCGCGCCCTTCATCATCGCGGCCATGTCCATCTCTTCGCCGAACGCAACCTCCTTGTGCGCGACCGGCTCGCCCAGCGGCGCCACCGTGCGA
>NZ_JAAGPB010000044.1:0-240 GCF_017104585.1 Burkholderia sp. Ac-20392 | reverse complement strand
GTGAAAAAAAAAAAAAAAAAAAATAGAAAAAAGTATCCTATCTGTCTTAAGACAACAGCGTCTTGTCGATCGAGAAGTTACTTGGTTGACGGTTGGAATGATAGCATATAGGTGTAGACGGTGACGGTGTTAGTTTGAGCGTATATGACTTGATTGCTAAAAGATACATTAGCTGCGTAGTGTGCACATACGCGTAACACTTGGAGTATAGGATGTGCCAGTGTACGTGACTCATGCACT
>NZ_JAAGPB010000481.1:0-6420 GCF_017104585.1 Burkholderia sp. Ac-20392 | reverse complement strand
ACGCGCACCGTGCGGCCCGCGAGATCGGTCACGGTCGCCGGCGCGGGCGACACCGCGGGAACCGGCTCGGCCGTCGCCGCCGTTGCGTGTGCAACGGTCGCGCCGACCATCCATGCGATTGCGCCGATGCACGCGCGCCGCACCCACGCCTGTCTGAAAATTGCCATAATGTCGCCTCTGAATGAGAATCATTGCCATTTGAAGGGCGACACTGTAATCACCGCGTGTAATGGCGATGTGTTGGAAGCGCGGCCTTTTGTAATGGAATGTGTTGGCGCGTCTTTCCTTTCAGAATCATTTCGATTTATCCGGAAGCTTCCCCCGATGGACCACATCCTTGTCGTCGACGACGATCCGAACATCCGTACGCTGCTCGGCGACTACCTGCGCGGCATGAACTACCGCGTCACGCTGGCCGAGAACGGCCTGCAGCTTCGGCAGGCGCTCGGGACGTCGACCGTCGATCTCGTCGTGCTCGACCTGATGCTCGACGGCGAGGACGGTCTCGACCTCACGTGTGACCTGCGGCAGCGCCACGACGTGCCGATCGTGATCCTGAGCGCGCGCGGCGGCCTGCTCGACCGGATTCTCGGCCTCGAGATGGGCGCGGACGACTACCTGCCGAAGCCGTTCGATCCGCGCGAGCTCGTCGCGAAGATCAAGGTCGTGCTGCGTCGCACGCGCGCGATTCCGGGCACGCGGCGCACGGAAGCGTCGTCGCGCGTCAGCTTCGCCGGCTGGCATCTCGATACGCGAATGAAGCAGATGATGTCGCCCGACGGCGTCGTCGTGTCGCTCGGCGGCTCGGACTACCGCACGCTGCGCGCACTGCTCGATCACCCGAACCGGCCGCTGTCGCGCGAATTCCTGCTCGATCATGTGTTCGGCAAGGAGCGTGCGCCGCTCGATCGTTCGATCGACGTGTGCGTGAGCCGGCTGCGCCACCACCTGAAGGACGCCGCGCGCAATGCGGCGCTGATCCGCACGGTCCGCAACGAGGGTTACATGCTCGTCGCGGATGTCGTGCACGAAGCATGACGGGCATGCGGCGCATGAAGCTGCGCGTGTGGCCCGACTCGCTGTTCGGGCGGCTCGTCGCGATCCTCGCGGCCGGCATGTTCGCCGGCCAGATGCTGACCGGCACGATCTGGTTCGACACGCACGACAACCGCATGCTGGAAATTCCGGCGCGCCTGTTCGCGAGCCGGCTCGCCGATACGCTGCGGCTCGTCGACGCCGCGCCGGACCCGGCCGCGCGCGACGCGGTCATCGCCACGCTGGGCGATGATCGCTACCGGCTCAAGCGCATCGATGCGCCCTCGCCCGTCGGCACGCTGAATTTCGCGCAGCACGCAACGGCCGGCCTGATCGCCGGCGTCCTGTCGCAGCGGCTCGGTGCCGATGTGCCGTTTCGCCTCGTCGAAGCCGCGTTGCACGACGACGCAGGCCATCATGCCGGCCCGCTGAGCCTGTTCGATTCGCGGATGCCGACGGGCGAATTCCACGTGCAGGTCGGCCTGCCGTCGGGCGGCTGGCTCGACGTGCGCGCCGACGAAGGCCAGGCCGGCATGCATGCGATGCCCGCGTCGCTCGTCTTCGATTACCTGTTGCGGCTTTACCTGATCCGTTTCGTCGCCGTGTGCGCGGTCGCGTTCGTCGCGGTGCGCTTCGCGCTGAAGCCGCTGACGCAGCTCGCACGCGCCGCCGAAGCGCTCGGCCGCGACATGCACCGGCCGCCGCTGGCCGTCGACGGGCCGTCGGAAGTGCGTCGCGCGGCCGAGTCGTTCAACGCGATGCAGCAGCAGCTGATCGACAGCTTCGCCGGGCGTGCGCGCTTTCTCGGCGCGGTGTCGCACGACCTGCGCACGCCGCTCACGCGCTTGCGGCTGCGGACCGAGATGCTGCCGGATCCCGAGTGGCGCGACCGGCTGCGCGGCGATCTCGACGAAATGGAAGCGATGGTGCGCGGCGCGCTCGACGCGGTGCGCGGCGTGGAGGTGACGGAGCCGCGCTGCGACATCGATCTCGATTCGATGCTCGAAGGGCTCGCGGAAGATGCGCGCGATACCGGGCAGGCGGTCACGATCGGCGGGCACGCGTCGGCGCCGGTGTCGGGCTTCGCGCGCAACCTGAAGCGCTGCCTGCAGAACCTGCTCGACAACGCCGCGCACTACAGCGGCGGCGCACCGGTGACGATCGACGTGCGCGACGGCAAGGACGCCGTGCGCATCGTCGTCAGCGACACCGGCCCCGGCCTTCCCGACGACTGGCTCGAACGCGTGTTCGAGCCGTACCGGCGCGGCAGGCACGCCGATCCCGACGACGGCGGCACGGGGCTGGGGCTCACGATCGCGCGCAGCATCGCGACGCTGCATGGCGGCACGCTGATGCTGCGCAATCGGGACGGTGGCGGGCTCGATGCGGTTCTTACGCTGCCGCGCGAGCGTGCGTGAAGGTTGCGAGCCCGAGTTCCCTTGCTCAGGGGAAAGAAGTCGCGTGCTGATGGTTTCGTGTGCATCGCATCGGCAAATGTGCCGCAATGAGTGACGACGGTTGCAGCGCGCCCCTCGCCCCTGAATGCTGGCCTCGCAGAATCGGCCATCCCGACGGATCGATCAAATCGGGCCGGAGATTCGCAAGCGGTAGCGGTCCTCGGTCGCACCACCTTCGTTCCCGCATACCGCAAGCATCGCAACCGGCTCCTCTGCGATCCGCTTGCCGCCCGACACGGGATCAGACAGAATCGCGACGAACGAATCGGACTGAACATCCGCGTTGCGCGGCGCAGCGGATCTCAATTGGGCGCGTCAATGCCTCCTTTTATCGAAGCCCTCGTCGACTGGACCACCGTCTCACTCGGCGGACTTGGATTGCTCGCCCTGATATTGGGCGTGCTGGCCCCGGACCGGTGGATGTTCGACGCCGGCTATGGATGCGTTCCCGACGGCCGGGATCTGGTTCTGTCGCCACGCCGCGTGCGCATCAACCGTTTCGTCTGGTGGCTGCTCGGTTTCGGCTTCGGCATGCTCGGGCTGGCCTGTTTGATCGGCGTACCCGCGTTGGCCGGGCTCCTGACCGGAGACGAACTGCATGCATGGTACGAATGGCTCGGCCTCGGCATCACGGTCGTACTCCTCGTCGGCGTTGGCGTGCTGATGATCTGGATCGGCTGCAAGCTGATGCGCGCGCGCTGGTTCGGCGGCCCGCTGCGTGAAGCCCGCTTCTGCTGGCGAGACGGGGAACGCTGGATCGACATCACCACCACGCGGCTGCTGCGCAGGCCGGTGCGGCATACCTACGCGTGCCGCGATCTCGAGCGTGTGCTGATTGGCGCGCGCCGGAGTCTGGACGGTGCAGTCGTGGGGGGCTCATGGACGACACTTCAGCAAAATCTGGTGCAGCTGATGCTCGTTTTTCGCGCCCATCCACCGATCGACCTGATGGGCCGGTTCAACGATGGCGCCGGGGCGCGCCGCATGATCGACATGATCGGCACCTGGTGCGGCGTCGAAGTACAGCGCGTCGAAGGCTTGCCGGACGTGACGCCGTTCAATTTCGACCGGATCTGACGTTGCCAGACGGGTTTTAATCGGGTCGCCTTTGTCATCGCGGCGACGCTGCAGCGGCCGCAGCTTGTCGGCTGCCGGCTACGCCGGGATAATTTCCCGTTCGCGCGCAACGCGCTCAAGACAAATACAACGGTTTCCCATGGCGTCGCCGGGTTCACGGGGATCCTGGGCACTGAAAGAGAGAGGGCCTCGCCGATGCCGGTTGACACGGGTTTTGATCGCAATGCATTCAGGGAATATCCGCTGGATGGCGCACTGCTGCGCTTTCACCCCGCGACGGGAACGCACGTCCGGATCGAGAATCCCGCGACCCGCCACTTGCGACGCCTCGCACCGCGAGTCGTGATGTTCGGGATCACGAACAAGTGCAATCTGTCCTGCGATTTTTGCTCGCGCGACGTGCGGCGTGATAGCGCCTGGTCCGTCCGGTCGGCCGTGGACGTCCTTCGCGGCCTCAGCGAAGCTGGAACGCTGGAAGTCGCCTTTGGCGGCGGAGAGCCGTTCGCGTTCCGTGGGTTCGCCGAGCTGATCGACATCCTTCATGACACCACGCCGCTTGCGCTGAACGTCACGACCAACGGAACGTTGATCCGGCGAAACACGTTTGCGTCCTACGCCGGCCGCTTCGGTCAGGTCCGCGTCTCGCTCTACGATGACGTGCGCTGGCGCGACACGGGCACGGTCCTGTCGGAATACGGACAAAGGTGGGGCGCAAACCTGATCGTCGACGACGCCGTGCTGCCGGGGCTTCCCGCACTGCTGGCCGAACTGGCCACGCTGGGTTGCCAGGACGTCTCGTTGCTGTCTTACATCGGCCCGGATCTGCGCAGGCACCTTTCGCCACGCGGGCGGGCGCAGCTTGCGGCGATCGTGCAGGACTCGCCGATTGCATGCCGCCTGTCGGTATGCTTTGGCGACGCGGTTCCCGTACCCAGACTGTTCGATGGCGCTGATGGAAGTGGCGACTGCGGCGCAGGTCTGGACTTCGTTTCCATCACGCCTGACCAGCGCATGCAGGGCTGCTCGTTCCATGACGGCGGCCTGCCGGCGACCAGTGCGGAGGAAATCCTGCATGGGTGGTGGAACGAGCGGCCGCGTCTCGAGCAGCCAAGCGCGCGGCGGGGCTGTGCACGTCGCAACGCAGGCGTCAGTCGCCCCCGGTCCACGCCATCGGTCAGTGTGTGGCAGGCATTCTCCGGCAACAACAGCGGCGAGTGCGTGATGGTCGCGAAGTTCGAGACCCTCGCGGATGCGGACGCCTACCTCGCCCAACTGCTGCCGTCATGGGCGCCGGATGCCGAGTACTCGTCCGAGTGGAAGCGCCTGTTCAAGGAAGAAGCGGTGGCGGGCCCGGGATTGTCGGGCGGAGGATCGCCTCGCGAGCTGGCGGCGATCGGTCGCTCGGTGATCGCAACGGGATACGAAGCAGACGACCTGTTCCCTGAGTTGCGCGCACTGGCCTGGAAGAAAGGCGCATACGTGGTGCCCGACGGAATCCATGCCCATGACGTGTTCCTGCTGGCAGCGGTGCGTGCGTCGAGCGCCGATGACGCCCGCAACCTAGCCGGCCTCGCGCCCCATCCCGCCGCCAGGACCTGGCTGCATGGCGATGTCGTCCTCGTCACGCTCGAATTGCAGGGTGACAGCGTGCCGGGTGAACTCATCGAGACCCGACAATGGCTCACCACCTATGCGGCCGGGCGCCCGCTTGCCGCGGAGCTCGTGTTTGACGACCTGGACGAGGCGGCCATGCTGTCGGTCATGAAGCGGCTCGGTGCGGAGATCGGCAGAACGCCCAGGCTTGCGCTGCATTTCGGATGGCGTGACGCTGCCGGCGAGAAAGCGGTTCGATTCGCGCAAATGATCGGCGAGGGCCAGACGAACGTCGCAGGCAAATGTGTGTTGGTATCGGGCCTCGAGCGGCGCAAGCGGCTCGCCGTGCTGGCCTATCGGCAGGGTGCGCACGTCAGGGCCCTCGACGGCCAGGAAGTACGTGTCAGCGCCTATTTTGTCGTGCCGGGTGCCAAGCCTCAAAAGAGCCGGCGTGCGGAACCCGGCGAGATCGATATTGGCCGGGTTCGCGAAGCGCTCCACCAACGGTTTCCGGGCGGCATACGCATCGATGTCAGGGCGGGATATCGTCGAGACACGGCCTACGTGAACATCGTCACCGCGGACCCCGGATACGCTTTCGCTCAGCTCGAACAGCTTGCAGCGTGGTTGGGTGCCACGCTTTCCATCGGGGTTCACGAGGTCGATCCGCTGGCGTTCGCGGTTCGGCGCGTAATCGCGGACGTACGGTCCTGATCATTCTGCGCTCACGCCTGCCTGGCCGTAGCCTGCGCCGCCAGCGCGGCCCGCTCGATCCAGCGGATGGCCGGCGCATCCTGCTCGCCCGGCGCGGGCCTGCCGATCAGGAAGCCCTGCACCTCGCGGCAGCCGGCATCCGTGATGCACGCCAGTTGCTCCTCCGTCTCGACACCTTCCGCAACGGTCGTGACACCGAGACGCTTGCCGAGATCGGCCACCGTGCGCACGACGGCCGCGCAGTCCGGGCGCGTGACCGCATCGCGCACGAAGCTGCCGTCGATCTTGATCTTGTCGAACGGGAACGCGCGCAAATGCGCGAGCGACGAGAAGCCCGTGCCGAAATCGTCGAGGGCGACGCGCACGCCCATCGAACGCAGCGCGCGCAGGTCCGCGATGGCCTTGCCTTCGTCGTGCAGCAGCGCGGTTTCCGTCACCTCGATTTCCAGCCGGTCGGGCGCGAGCCCCGCGCCGGCCAGCGCGGCCGCGAAGGTCGGCACGATCGTGCCGTGGCCGAGCTGCCGCGCGGACACGTTGACGGCGA
>NZ_JAAGPB010000480.1:0-6207 GCF_017104585.1 Burkholderia sp. Ac-20392 | reverse complement strand
CCGCTTGCGGATCGGCTCGGCCCAGCGCGGGCCCGGTGCGGGGGCGGCGGGGTGGGAGCTGGGCGGCGTGGTCATGGCGGGTGCGGCTCGGGCGGCGGGTTACTTCCCGGCGGGGGTATCCCACTCGCCGCGTTCGGTGCGGCCGGTGTCGGGCACGGACAGCCCGAAGTGGCGATAGGTGAGCAGCGTCGCGACGCGCCCGCGCGGCGTGCGCTGCAGGAAGCCCTGCTGGATCAGGTACGGCTCGAGTACGTCCTCGATCGTGTCGCGTTCTTCGCCGATCGCCGCCGCGAGGTTGTCGATGCCGACCGGGCCGCCGTCGAACTTGTACAGGATGGCCTCGAGCAGCTTGCGGTCCATCAGGTCGAAGCCGACCGGATCGACGTCGAGCATCGCGAGCGCGGCATCGGCGACGGCCGCGGTGATCTGGCCGTCGGCCTTCACTTCCGCGAAGTCGCGCACGCGGCGCAGCAGCCGGTTTGCAATCCGCGGCGTGCCGCGCGAACGCTTCGCGATTTCGAGCGCGCCGTTCGGATCGATCTGCGCGTTCAGCAGCGACGCCGAGCGCCGCACGATGCGCGACAGTTGCTCGGCATCGTAGAACTCGAGGCGCGCGACGATCCCGAAGCGATCGCGCAGCGGGTTGGTCAGCATCCCGGCGCGGGTGGTGGCGCCGACCAGCGTGAACGGCTGCAGGTCGAGCTTCACGCTGCGCGCGGCCGGGCCTTCGCCGATCATGATGTCGATCTGGTAATCCTCGAGTGCCGGATACAGGATTTCCTCGACGACCGGCGACAGCCGGTGGATCTCGTCGATGAACAGCACGTCGTTCGCTTCGAGGTTCGTCAGCAGCGCGGCGAGATCGCCCGCGCGCTCGAGCACGGGGCCCGACGTCTGGCGCAGGTTCACACCCATTTCCCGCGCGATGATGTGCGCGAGCGTCGTCTTGCCGAGGCCCGGCGGCCCGAACAGCAGCACGTGGTCAAGCGGCTCGGAGCGGCGCTTGGCGGCTTCGATGAAGATCTCGAGCTGGCCGCGCACCTTTTCCTGGCCGACGTAGTCGTCGAGCTGGCGCGGCCGCAGCGCACGTTCGAACACCTCCTCGTGCGACGAGGCGGGCGTGGCGGCGATGATCCGCTGCTCGGTGGCGAGTTTGTCGGTTTCAATCATGCGGCCATTGTACCGCGCGCCGCTGTCCGGCCCACCTGGCCGAACGGCCGACTGGCGAGCGCTGCGCGGCCGCGCGACACTGGCTTCAACGCACCGGCCGGCGGCGCGTCATGCGGGCGTTACACCTTCGACAGCGCCTTCAGTGCGAGCTTGATGCCTTCGGATACGCCGGTGCCCGCGGGCACGTTCTTGATCGCGGCGAGGCCTTCCTTTTCGGAATAGCCGAGCGCGAGCAGCGCGTTGAGGATGTCGGTCGCGTGGTCGGACGGCGACGCGGCGCCGGCGAGTGCGCCGAGATCGGCGCCGAGCTTGCCCTTCAGTTCGAGCAGCAGGCGCTCGGCCGTCTTCTTGCCGATGCCGGGCAGGCGTGTGAGGCGCGCGGCGTCCTGCATCGTCACGGCCTGCGCGAGTTCCTGCACGCTCATGCCGGACAGCACGGCGAGCGCCATGCGCGCGCCGATGCCGGTGATCTTCAGCAGCTCGCGGAAGGTCGTGCGCTCCTGCGGCGTCAGGAAGCCGTAAAGCAAGTTCGCGTCCTCGCGGACGATCTGCTGCGTGAGCAGCACGACGCGCTCGCCGTTTTGCGGCAGGTTGTAGAAGGTGCTCATCGGCACGTCGATTTCGTAGCCGACGCCGTTGCAGTCGACGAGCAGGTGAGGCGGGTTCTTTTCGAGCAGGATGCCGGCGATGCGACCGATCATGGATGGCTTGATGCGAGGAAGAAAGCGCGAGTGTAGCGCACGTGCGGCGCCATGCCGACGGAGTCGGCCATCCGGCCGGGGCGATGCACGTCGCGTGTGCATCGCGCGCGGGCACGGCGGCCGAGCCGGTGTGCCGCGCGAGGGCGCGCGCCGGTGTCAGCCGACCAGCCGCCCGCGCCGCACGCGCAGCCCTTTCTTCGCGAGCGCCGGCGCGAGGCCGCCGAGCGTGCTGAGCGTGTTGCCGCCGTGCGCGTGGCAGATCGCCATGCCGAGCGCATCGGCTGCGTCGGAGCCCGGTTGTCCCGAGAGGTTGAGCAGGCGCGTGACCATTTCCTGCATCTGCGTCTTGGTCGCGCGGCCGTAGCCGACCACCGCCTGCTTGAGTTGCAGCGCCGTGTATTCGGCAACGGGCAGGCCGCCCGCGACGAGGCCGCAGATCGCGGCGCCGCGCGCCTGGCCGAGCAGCAGCGTCGACTGCGGGTTCACGTTGACGAACACCTTTTCGATCGCGGACTGGTCGGGGGCGTGCTCGCGCACGATGGTCGAGACGCCCTGGAAGATCGTGCCGAGCCGGGTGGCCAGGTCGGCGGTCGGCGTGCGGATCACGCCGCTCGCAACATACGCGAGCCGGTGGCCGCTGACGTCGATGATGCCGAAGCCGGTGACGCGCAGGCCGGGGTCGATGCCGAGAATTCGCATGGGTAAGGAGAAAAGCCTGATGCAGCGATACTACAACGAATGGTGCGGTGCGCCGGCCGCACGGTCGCGTACGAGAGCGCCGCGCAATAAAAAACCCGGCGGGTGCGATGCCGCCGGGTTGTCGTGCAGCGGCCGCACGGGCCGCGTGCGATCAGTGACGGAAGTGGCGCACGCCCGTCAGGATCATCGCGATGTTGTGCTCGTCGGCTGCAGCGATCACTTCGTCATCGCGCATCGAGCCGCCCGGCTGGATCACGCAGGTCGCGCCGGCTGCCACGACGACGTCGAGGCCGTCGCGGAACGGGAAGAACGCGTCCGATGCCACTGCCGAACCGGCCAGCGTCAGGCCGGCGTTCTGCGCCTTGATGCTCGCGATGCGTGCGGAATCGACACGGCTCATCTGGCCTGCGCCGACGCCGAGCGTCATGCCGTTGCCGCAGAACACGATCGCGTTCGACTTCACGTACTTCGCGACACGCCATGCGAACAGCAGGTCGTCCATTTCCTTCGCGGTCGGCTGGCGCTTCGTGACGACGCGCAGCTCGCTCGGCTGCACGTTCTTCGAGTCGAGCGACTGCACGAGCAGGCCGCCGCCCACGCGCTTCAGGTCGAAGGCGTTATGACCGTCGCCGAGCGCGATTTCGAGCAGGCGCACGTTCTGCTTCGCGGCGAACACCTGCTTCGCGGCGTCGGAGAACGACGGTGCGATCAGCACTTCGACGAACTGCTTCGCAACGGCCTGGGCGGCCGCTTCGTCGACTTCGCGGTTGAACGCGATGATGCCGCCGAACGCCGACGTCGGGTCCGTCTGGAACGCCTTCGCGTACGCGTCGGCCGAATCGTTGCCGACTGCGACGCCGCACGGGTTCGCATGCTTGATGATCACGCAGGCCGGCGCGTCGAACGTCTTCACGCATTCCCACGCTGCGTCCGAATCGGCGATGTTGTTGTACGACAGTTCCTTGCCCTGCAGCTGGCGGTAGTTCGCCAGCGCGCCGGCCGGCGTCGCGAGGTCGCGGTAGAACGCGGCGCTCTGGTGCGGGTTCTCGCCGTAGCGCAGGTCCTGCACCTTGTCGAACGCCAGGTTCAGCGTCGCCGGGTACGCGTTGCGCGACGCGTGCTTCAGTTCGTCGGTCAGGCTCGTCAGGTAGTTCGTGATCGCGCCGTCGTATTGCGCGGTGTGCGCGAACACCTTCGTCGCGAGGCGGAAGTTGGTCGCGTAGCCGACCGCATTGCCGTTCGCCTTCATTTCATCGAGCACGACCGCGTAATCGGCCGGATCGACAACAACCGTCACGTCGCGGTGGTTCTTCGCGGCCGAGCGCAGCATCGTCGGGCCGCCGATGTCGATGTTCTCGATCGCATCGGCGAGCGTGCAGTCGTCCTTCGCGATCGTCGCGACGAACGGGTACAGGTTCACGACGAGCAGGTCGATCGTCGGGATGCCGTGCTGTTCCAGCGCCTGCATGTGCTCGGGCAGGTCGCGGCGGGCCAGGATGCCGCCGTGCACCTTCGGGTGGAGCGTCTTCACGCGCCCATCGAGCATTTCCGGGAAGCCCGTGTAATCAGCCACTTCGGTCACGGGCAGGCCCGCGTCGGCGAGCAGTTTCGCGGTGCCGCCCGTCGACAGCAGCTTGACGCCGAGGTCGGACAGCGACTTCGCGAAGTCGACGATGCCGGTCTTGTCGGAAACGGAAATGAGCGCTTGCTTGATCATGATGGAACCACCAATAGCCAGGGAAACGGGGACGGGACGGCTGCCTACAGCAGGCCGTGCTGCTGCAGCTTCTTGCGCAGCGTATTGCGATTGATGCCGAGGTACTCCGCGGCGAGCGACTGGTTGCCGCCTGCCTGTACGAGCACGACCTCGAGCATCGGCTTTTCGACGCAGGACATCACCATTTCATAGACGTCGTGCGGATTGGAGCCGTCTAGATCCCGGAAATACACGTCCAGGCTCTCGCGGACACATTGTTCGATGTTGTGCTTGCTCATGCTGCTAACTGGTTATGGTCGTCCGACTCGCCCTGGCCGTTTTCCTCTTCGTCATCGACGTAGACGAGGTGGTCCGACAGCGCCTTTTGCGCCTCGAAGAATGCATTGACGGCGGCGAGCTGCTCGCGGGTGGAATCGAGCGTGTTCATCCTGTGCCGGAACCCGTTGGCACCGGAAAGGCCGCGAGTGTACCAGCCGATGTGCTTGCGCGCAGTACGGACTCCCGTGAATTCACCATAGAAAGCGTAGTGGTCTTCCAGGTGTTCGTTCATTACGTGCTGGATCTCGTCGATCCGCGGCGGGGGCAGCAGCTCACCGGTTTGCAGGAAATGATCGATTTCGCGGAACAGCCATGGCCGACCTTGCGCGGCACGACCGATCATCAGGGCGTCGGCGCCGGTTGCGTCGAGCACGGCCTTCGCCTTCGCGGGCGACGTGATGTCGCCGTTCGCGACCACCGGAATCCGCACCGCTGCCTTCACGGCCGCGATGGTGTCGTATTCGGCGTCGCCGCGGTACAGGTCGGCGCGCGTGCGGCCGTGCACGGTGAGCATCGAGATGCCGGCGGCTTCGGCGAGGCGCGCGACCGTGATCGCGTTCTTGTGCTCGCGATCCCAGCCGGTGCGGATCTTCAGCGTGACGGGCACCGCATCGGGCCCCGTACCGACCGCCGCGACGACGGCCTCGACGATGCGCTGCACGAGCGGCTCGTTCTGCAGCAGCGCGGAGCCGGCCGCGACGTTGCAGACCTTTTTCGCCGGGCAGCCCATGTTGATGTCGATGATCTGCGCGCCGTTGTCGACGTTGTAGCGGGCCGCTTCGGCCATCATCGCCGGATCGGCGCCGGCGATCTGGACCGCGATCGGCTCGACCTCGCCTTCGTGGTTCGCGCGCCGCATCGTCTTCGCGCTTTTCCACAGCTGCGCGTTGGACGCGACCATCTCGGACACGGCGTAACCGGCTCCCAGCCGCTTGCAGAGCTGGCGGAACGGACGATCCGTCACGCCGGCCATCGGGGCGACGAACAGGTTGTTACGCAATACGTGAGGGCCGATAACGGGCATCGCAATGGCACCGCCCGCGGCGGGCGCGGGCAGGGAAAGGGCAGACGGAAACGCGCATTTTACCGTATTCCCATGCCCCGCCGATTTGACCCGGTTTGAGTGGCGCGACTGTGCGCGCCGCGCGTCAGTTGCGCTGGCCGAACATCATCTGGCGCGCGATCACTTTCTTGAGCGGCGGCACGAACTCGAGCGCGGTGAGCGCGGCGCCGCGCAGCAGCGGGAGCGGGCCCGAGTCGATCGTGAACAGGCGAGCCAGCGTGTCGGTCGCGCCGATCGTGAAGCGCCGGTCGAGTGCGCGGCGTGCGTTGAAGGTGGCGAGCGCGGTCGCTTCGAAGCCTTGCGCGGACAGCGTATCGACGAGCGTATGCGCATCGCGCAGCCCGAGGTTGAGCCCCTGGCCCGCGACGGGGTGCAGGGTTTGCGCGGCGTTGCCGACGATCGCGACGCGGCCGTTGACGAGCGTTTGAGCGGCGTTCAGGCCGAGCGGGAACGACGCGCGGCCCGCGATCGCGACGAAGTCGCCCATGCGTTCGCCGAACGCGTTGCCGAGCTCGCGCAGGAACGCGTCGTCGGGCAGG
>NZ_JAAGPB010000479.1:0-6443 GCF_017104585.1 Burkholderia sp. Ac-20392 | reverse complement strand
GGCTGCGCGACACGCTGCACGCGCTCGTCGGCCTGCGCCTGTCGCTGTATCCGGCCGCGGCCGGGCAGCCGCCGCAGGCGCCGGACGGAGCACGCGCATGATCCCGCTTTCCCATTCGTCTTTCCGACCGCGACCATGATCGGCGAAATCGACATCTTCGGCGTATTCGTGCCGGCCCCGCTCGTGCTGATGCTGATCGCCTACCTGATCAACATCGTCGTGCGCGCCGTACTCGAGCGCGTCGGCTTCTACCGCCTCGTCTGGCACCGTTCGATCTTCGACCTCGGCATCTATGTATTCGTGTTTGCCGCCGTCGTGATCGTTTCCCACCATCTCGTGGCTACCTAACGTGAAAAAAACCTGGCTCTCGGCAGGGCAAATCCTGCTCACCCTGATCGTCGTCGTCGTGGCCGCCATCGTGCTGTGGCGCATCGTCAACTACTACATGTTCTCGCCGTGGACCCGCGACGGTCACGTGCGCGCCGACGTGATCCAGGTGGCGCCGGACGTGGCGGGCCTCATCACGTCGGTGCAGGTCGCCGACAACCAGGAGGTCAAGCGCGGCCAGGTGCTGTTCGTGATCGACCAGGCCCGCTACACGCTCGCGGAACGGCTCGCCGAAGCCACGCTCGCACAGCGCCGCGCGACGCTCGCCCAGGCGAAGCGCGAATACGCGCGCAATCTGCAGCTCGGCAACCTGGTCGCGAGCGAGCAGGTCGAGGAAAGCCGCACGCGCGTCGAACAGGGCGAAGCCGCCGTCGCCGATGCGCAGGTGTCGCTCGACACCGCGAAGCTGAACCTGCAGCGCACGACGATCGTCAGTCCCGTAGACGGCTACCTGAACGACCGCGCACCGCGCGTCGGCGAATACGTACCGGCCGGCCGCGCGCTGCTGTCGGTCGTCGATCGCAATTCGTTCCGCGTCGACGGCTACTTCGAGGAAACCAAGCTGCGCGGCATCCACATCGGCCAGCCGGTCGACATCATCGTGATGGGCGAGCCGCGTGCGCTGCGCGGCCACGTGCAGAGCATCGTCGCCGCGATCGAGGATCGCGACCGCACGCAGGGCGCGAACCTGCTGCCGAACGTGAACCCGGCATTCAGCTGGGTGCGGCTCGCGCAGCGCGTGCCGGTGCGCGTGGTGCTCGACGAAGTGCCCGACGATTTCCGGATGATCGCGGGCCGTACCGCGACCGTGTCGATGCGCGACGCCGATACGCGCCGCAAGGACAATGCGAAGCCGGCAGCGGGTGCTTCGGCGGCAGCCGCCGGCACTACGTCGGTGGTCACGCCGGTATCGACGGCTTCCGGCGCCGCCGCCAGCGCAGCAGGAGCATCGCAATGAAGCGGCACGGTCTGCGCCTCGCCGCGACGCTCGCGCCGCTTGCGCTCGCACTCGGCGCGTGCAAGTCCGTCGGCCCCGATTACACACTGCCACAGCAGGCGTACGTGAATGCGCCGCTCGCGAACCATGCGCTCGACGATGCGAACGGCACGCTCGTGTCGCGCGACGCCGTGCCCGGCAACTGGTGGCAACTCTACGACGACCCCGTGCTCGACGGGCTCGTGCGCGATGCGCTGAAGTCGAACACCGACCTGCGCGTCGCCGCGGCCAACCTCGCGCGCTCGCGCGCGGCGCTGGAAGTCGCGAGCCAGCAGGGCGGCTTCTCGGGTGGCGCGGAAGCCGCCGTGCAGCGCGCCCAGGAATCGGCCGAGCAATACCTGCTCGAGAACAAGCTGCCTGTCGTCAACGAAGGCACGGTCGGCATCAACGTGTCGTACGAGATCGACCTGTTCGGCAAGCTGCGCCGCGGCGTCGAAGCCGCGCGCGCCGACAGCGAGGCCGTCAGGGCCGCCGGCGACCTGGCGCGCATCACGGTCGTCGCGGACGTCGTGCGTGCGTACGTCGAATCGTGTTCGGCCGGCGACGAGCTGGCCGTCGCGAAGCAATCGCTCGCGCTGCAAAAGCAGCGCGTCGCGCTGTCGCAGCGGCTACGCGATGCCGGGCGCGGCAACCAGACCGACGTGACGCGCGGCGTGACGCAGGTGCGCACCCTCGCCGCCGATATCCCGCGCTTCGAAGGCCGCCGCAAGGTCGCGCAATACCAGCTCGCCGCGCTGCTCGCGCGCTCGCCCGCCGACCTGCCGAAGGCCGTCGCCGAATGCGAGCACCTGCCGAAGCTGCGCCAGCCGATTCCGATCGGCGACGGCGCCGCGCTGCTGCGCCGCCGCCCCGACGTGCGCGCAGCCGAACGGCAACTCGCCGCCGCGACCGCGCGGATCGGCGTGGCGACCGCCGCGCTGTACCCGTCGATCAGCATCGGCGCGTCGGCCGGCTCGGTCGGTGTCGCCGCCGACCTGTTCTCGTCCACGACGAATCGCTGGTCGTTCGGCCCGCTGATCAGCTGGTCGTTCCCCGTCAACGGGCAGCGTGCGCGTGTGCGCGAGGCCGAAGCCGCGACGGGTGGCGCACTCGCGCACTTCGACGGCGTCGTGCTGAACGCACTGCGCGAAACGCAGTCGAGCCTCGCGACCTACGCAGCCGACGTGCAGCGCACGGAAGCGCTGCGCACCGCGTACGAATCGGCGCGCAATTCCGCCGACGAAACGCATCGCCTCTATCTGGCCGGCCGCGAGTCGTTCATCTCCGATCTCGATGCCACACGCACGCTCACTAGCGTGCAGGCGCAGGTGGCAGCAGCCGAAGGCCAGGTCGCGACCGACCAGGTGCGGCTCTTCCTCGCGCTCGGCGGCGGGTGGGAATCCGAGGGTACGGCCGCCGCACCGGATGCCCGTCCCGACGCCACGCGGGCTGCCGCGACGCCCGCGAAAAGCGAGTAATCACGGGGGCGTTATCACCTTCAGTACATAACGCATGCCTGGCGAAACGCCCGGTGGTGGCGGGTTTCCCTGATTCGCGCCATAGCATCCGAAGGACGACGAACATCCACGTTGGCGGTAAACTGGCCGATGCATTTCCATTCATCTTTCGCCGCTGAACCTTCGGCGGCAACCACTCGGAGATCCATCATGCGAACCAGCGCCCGCAACCACTTCGCCGGCCAGGTCAGCGCCGTCAAGACCGGTGCCGTCAACGACGAAATCACGCTCCGCACGCAGGACGGCCTCGACATCGTCGCCGTGATCACCCACGGCAGCGCGGCTTCGCTGGGCCTCGCCGCCGGCTCAAAGGCATTCGCACTCGTGAAGGCGTCGTCGGTCATCGTGATGGTCGACGTCGACAGCAGCAAGGTATCGGCCCGCAACTGCGTCGCAGGCACCGTATCGTCGGTCACGAAAGGCGCGGTCAATTCGGAAGTCGTGATCAAGGCCGCGGGCGGCGCCGAGATCGTCGCGATCGTCACCAATGACAGCGTCGATCGCCTCGGCCTTGCGAGCGGCACGGCTGCGTCCGCGATCTTCAAGGCATCGAGCGTGATCGTCGGCGTCGAGTGAACGCATGACGATCGCGATGGCGATCCGTTTGGCACGGCGCATTCACGCGAATCGCGCCGTGCGGCTGCCGGTCGGATGCACGCGATGACAACCGCGTTCGATCAGGCTCGGCAACGGGCACTGCAGTCGTTGCTGTCCGCAACGGCCGGCGCCGACACGCCCGATGCACACCTGTTCGGCGCACTCGTTGCGGCACGCGCGCGCCGCAATGAACTCAGGCTGCTCGGCCTGTCTCATCCGCAGCTGGCCGGCCTGCTGACGCGGCAGTTTCCGCGCCTGCCTGCGGCCGATGTCGCGGCGCTCATGCCGACGGCCGCGATGGCACTGCTGCCATCCACCCACGCGACGTTCGTCGCGACGCTGCACGCGCGGTTGATGAACGACGCGAATCCCGCCGTCGACCGCGACGACGCCGGTTGTCTCGCGTCGATCATCGCGCATGCGTGCCTGCGCCCCGATCATCTGTGGCGCGATCTCGGGCTCGACGGGCGCGACGCGGTATCCGCGATGCTCGATCGCTATTTCCCCACGCTTGCCGCGCGCAACGTCGCTCACCTGCGCTGGAAGAAATTCCTCGCACAGGAAGTGGCCGCCTCGCTCGATGTGCCGCCGGGCCCGGCCCCCGGGTGCCCGGGCTGCGAGGATTTCGGCTTCTGCTTTCCTCACGCGCGATAACCCGCGATACCCGCCACCGCGGCCCGGGCGACCCATTCGATTCGTCGCATCGCCATCTGGAGAAACGCCTTGACCGACCTTGCGAGCCCCAACCTGCCGTCACGCGATTTCGAAGTCACGTCCCGCTTCTACGAAAAACTGGGGTTCGCTGAAACCTGGCGCGACGACGGCTGGATGATCCTCAAGCGCGGCGACCTGTTGCTGGAATTTTTTCCGCACCCCGAACTCGATCCGGCGACGAGCTGGTTCAGTTGCTGCTTCCGGCTCGCGGACGTCGGCACGTTCTTCGACGACGTGCTCGCAGCCGGCATTCCGGAGCAGGCAACCGGCTGGCCACGCGCGCACCGGCCGACACGCGAAGCCTGGGGCGGCACCGTCGGCGCACTGATCGATCCTGACGGCTCGCTGATCCGGTTGATCCAGACCGAAGACTAGGCGCATCGCCGCTGTTGCGGCCGCGCTCGGGCGGCGCTGCGAACAGGTGCGTGCGCGATGCGGCGCACATCCCATAAACGGTCACCTTGTGATCCGTGTCGTTCGCCGCGCATGAAGCGGTCAATGCCGGTGCCGGTGATGAATGTCCGGAAAATGCGCATGGCTGTGCGTGATCGGCAGATGCACGTGCGGATGCGAGTGCGGTTCGTTGCCGTCGTACGCAAAATCGTGCGCATGCTGGTGATGTTCGTCGTGCCGATGCCGATGCGTGTGCTCGAGCTGCTCGTGTGTGTGCGTGTGTTCATGCCGTTCGCGAACGTGCAGCCAGATGCCGAGCGCCATCAGCGCGGCAGCGATCCAGAACGTCGCGGGCGGCAGCGCGGGCCAGATCAGCAGCGACAGCACGACGCCGAACAGCGGCGCGATCGAGAAATACGCCCCCGTGCGCGCGCTGCCGAGATGACGCAGTGCGACGACGAACAGCACGAGGCTGATCCCGTAGCCGCCGAGCCCCGTCAGCATCGCGGCAGCCGTGACCGGGACAGCCGGCAGCGTTGCGCCGGTCGCCAGCGCGATGCCGATGTTCACGGGTCCGGCGATCAGCCCCTTCGCGCACGCGATGACCATCGCGTCGTTTGCGGCCACCTTGCGAGTCAGGTTGTTGTCGACCGCCCAGCACAGGCATGCGCCGACGATCAGCAACGCGCCGACCGGCACGCCGGCCTGGCCCGGCGTCCACGACAGCAGCGTGCCGCCGGCAACGATCGCGACCATCCCGAGGAACACCTGCGAATCCACGTTCTCGCGAAACACGACCCACGCGATGACGGCCGTCAGCACGCCCTCGAGATTGAGCAGCAACGCGCTCGTCGCTGCCGGCGTGCTCGACAGCCCGAGCATCAGCAAAGCCGGACCGGCCACCCCGCCCGCCGCAATCGCACCGGCCAGCCACGGCAGCTCGGCACGCTGCAGCGGCGCGGCGTCTGCGATCGGCGCATGTCGGTTGTGCAGGCGGCGAAGCAGGATCCCGATACCGAGCCCGACGCCACTGCCGAGATAGAACAGGCCGGCGACCATGAACGGCGACATCGCACCGATCAGCGCCTTGGCGAGCGGTGTCGCGGCGCCGAACAGCGCGGCAGCGGTGAGCGCGACGAGAATCGCGGAATGTCTCGAGTGCAT
This sequence comes from Burkholderia sp. Ac-20392, assembly GCF_017104585.1. Classification (NCBI taxonomy): domain Bacteria; kingdom Pseudomonadati; phylum Pseudomonadota; class Betaproteobacteria; order Burkholderiales; family Burkholderiaceae; genus Burkholderia; species Burkholderia sp. Ac-20392. Next base: position 695 of record NZ_JAAGPB010000479.1, on the reverse strand, counting down.
GATCCGGTTTGAATTGACGTTGAAAGGCGCCAGCCGTGGCAACGGGTCGTGTCGCAGTCGGCTTTTCGGACCTTTCGAAATGCAAGCTGCATCGCAACCGGCCAGCTTGTGCGCGACCTGACGACCCCGTCGAGATTATCGCGCGTCATCATGTCGCGACGATCGGGCGCGAACGTCCACGCGCCAGTCGAGGGTTCCGGCATGCCTCTATCTTAGGAAAACGAATTAATTGAATGAAGCGTTGCCGCATTACGGACGGACGTATCGTCCATGCGCAAGCGACGCAGTCGAAACAATGACCATGCAGCACCGATCGGCGAACTATTGTCGTCCGGTCGCGTAGTCTGTGCGAAGTGGAATTGGTAAGGACCCGGCACGTCGGGCACCGGTGGGAGCAGTCCTGACCTGCCTCGGTCGAGGCAGGTCAGTCTGTCGTGTCATGCACCTCAGGCGAGGTGCACGCAGATCGCGCCGTGCGGTATGCAGCGGCGCGGTGCCGATTACTCGTTTCCGGCCGTTTGCTGCTCGACCTGCGGCGCTGCGTCGGCTTGCGCTTCCACGTTTGCCGGTTGCGGCTCGGCGGCGGCCTCGGCCTGCTGCTCGGCCTTCGGCTGCTGCTGCGCGCCCTTGGCCGCTTGCGCCGCGCCCTTGCCGGGGCGGCGCGCCTTCAGCCGGCGCGCCCGTGCGGCGTCGTC
>NZ_JAAGPB010000478.1:0-6447 GCF_017104585.1 Burkholderia sp. Ac-20392 | reverse complement strand
TTGCGGCCGTCGGGAGCCGTGCCGAGGTGAACACAGACAAACAAACGTCACCGCGCTCGAAGGGCGCGCGGCTGCATGCGGCGCTGCAGGCCAAGACCAGGAAGCTCGCGGCGAGCGGACGCCGGAGCGCGCGGAACGAGGAGCAGATCGGCGTCGTGCGCGAGCGGATCCGGCGGCTCGCGTGCGCGGCCGAGGCAGCCGCCGAAGACGTACAGGACGAGGAGATCGAGGAAGGCGTGCTCGCACGCCGGCTCGCGGCCGTGCGGGCCTCGACCTGAATCCTGTTCCCGCCAATGACGGCCGGCTCTGCGAATGCATTCTCGACATCTCAGGAACGTGCCCCGGACATGCACATGACGACCTACGACATCTTTCCTCTGCAGCACCTGAGCGACGAATTCATCGGCTTCATCGTGCTGCTCGTGCTGTCGAGCGAGCGGCTTCTCGTGATCATGACGATCCTGCCCGCGACCGCCGACAACCTGCTGAAAGGCCCGCTGCGCAGCGGCGCGGCCGCGATCTGGTGCCTCTTCATCGCATGTGGGCAGCAGGTGCTGATCCCGCAGCTCCGCGGCGCGTTCCTCGTGATCGCTTGCGCGAAGGAAGCCGTGATCGGGGTCGTGCTCGGCATCGCGGCCTCCACGGTGTTCTGGGCCGCGGAGGCGATCGGCACCTACGTCGACGATGTCGCCGGCTTCAACAACGTGCAGATGCAGAACCCGAGCTCGGGCACGCAGACGTCTCTGATGGCGACGCTGCTCGGGCAACTGACGATCGCGTCGTTCTGGATGCTGGGCGGCATGACGTTCCTGCTCGGCGCGCTGTACGAATCGTATGCGTGGTGGCCGCTCGGTTCATTCAACCCGGTTCCCGCGCCACTGCTCGAAATGTTCGCGCAGGCGCGGCTCGACATGCTGATGAACATGGTCGCGCGGATCGCGACACCGATGATGGCGATGCTGCTGCTCGTCGATCTGGGCCTCGCGTTCGTCTCCCGCTCGGCGCAGAAGCTTGATCTGATGTCGGTCAGCCAGCCGCTCAAGGGCGTGATCGCCGTGCTGATCGTCGCGGTGCTGGCGGGGAGTTTCGTGAGCGAGATGCGCGGGCAGATTTCGCTGGCGGGGCTCGCGCAGCAGGTGAAGCAACTGGCCGGCCGATAGGCGGGGCGACTGCTTTCGCACGGCGAGCGCCATCGAGATAGCGGACGTTCGGGGCAGTTCCACGCGGGCATTGATGCGATGGATGCGTCGACATCGTGGAACAAGCACACGCTGAGCGACGCGATCGACTCGCGCCCACCCGATTCCGATCCACGCTCTCGACGTTTCGCTTTCGCGCCGCTCGCTTCGCGTATCCAGCTGCCACGCCCGCCGCAACGCGCATCATCCCTTCATCGATCGGCAGCTACCGTCATGCGATTCCGACGGCGGAGCGGCCCGTCGATTTTGCCGTCGAGCGCCATGGCGCCCGACGCACTCTCCTCCTCTTGATAAAAGGTACCGACCATGACAAAAATCACCGGCGGCAGCACCGCGCCTGTCGACAAGCAAACCATAACCCCTTCGTCGAGCAACGATTCGCAATCGACCCGGCGTTCGAACGATCGACCGACGGGCAGCGCGACGCTGAACGCACTGAACAATCTGTCGACGCCGCATACACGCCGCAACGACGTCACGCAACAGGCGGCCAGCCATATGGAGCAACCGGACGCGACGTACTATTCGGCGGCCGTGTTCGGGGTCAGCTCGGTGCTGCAGCACGGCCAGTACGGCATCACGGAAGGCTCGCACAATAGCGTGGTGGGCAATCTCGACGGCCTCTCGAAAGGCACGCAGACGCATACGGGCGCGCACATGAACGAAAGCAAGTCGTTCGGCAAGGACGCGGTCGAGCATTTTCGGCAAGGAGAGTATCGCGACGCCGCGATGACCGCAGCCGGTTCGGCGATCAACGCCGTGGCTTCGATGACCGTCGGGCCCGCGCGCGATTTCGAGACGGCCCGGAAAGATCCGCGTCCGGAAATCTCCGTGGCCGCGTCGGCGAGCCTGCATCAGGATTTCGCGACGCTGCCTTCTCCGACGCGCACGACGCACGAATGACGCATTCGATGCGTCACGCGACGCGCCGCCTCGCCGCCCCGTCCCGCGGGGCCGAGGCGCTGGCGTTGAAGTTCGTGTAAAACGGCCGCCCGTTCGACGTCGCAGTCGAGCCGCAACTGACGACGAAAGATTCACGCGTGATGCTGCGTCTCGCGCTGGCCGGCGCCGGCATCATGTTCGCGCCCAAGGACTGCCTGCGCGCGCATTTCGACGACGGCTCGCTCGTGCCGCTGCTCGATGATTTCCTGCCACCGTTCCCGGGCTTCTTTCTCTACTTTCCGCAGCGGCGCAACATGGTGCCGAAGCTGCGGGCGTTGATCGATCATGTGCGGCAATGGCAGGCGCCGCCGTCTGGCGTTGGCGGGTGACGCGTGCCGCGCCACGCGAACGCCACCGCGATGGTCGCCAGGTATTGAGGCTCGTCAGGTCGCCTCACGCGACGACGATGATGTGCGACCTCCAGACCGCCCCCTTCACACGTGCTTCGACGCGGCGGACACATCGTCATGCCTCGTTCCGCCGCGCCAGGTACGTCACGCGCCCGTCACCCGGTGCGACGAGCAGGACACGCATGCGCTCAATTGCCGTAGATGTCGAAATTGAAATAGCGACTGGCGATCTTGTCATACGTCCCGTCGGCACGGATCGCGGCGAGCGCCGTGTTGATCTTGTCCTTCAGGTCCGTGTCGTCCTTGCGAATGCCGATGCCCTGACCCGGTCCGAAAATCTTCGGATCGTTCAGCTCGCCGCCCGCGAACGCGTAGTCCTTGCCTTGCGGCGTATTCAAGAAGCCGCGCGATGCTTGCACGCCGTTTTGCAACGCCGCATCGAGCCGGCCGTTGGTCAGGTCGGCATACACCTGATCCTGGTTCTGATACGACAGGATGCGCGCGCCGCTACCTTCCCAATGCGCTTTCGCATACGTCTCCTGCATCGAGCCTTGCAGCACGCCGATGGCTTTACCGTTGAGCGATGCCGGCGTCGGCTGGATACCCGAGCCCTTTTTCGCGACAAGAAACGTCGGTGCGTGCGCCGTCTTGTTCGAGAAATCGATTTGCTTCAATCGCGCAGGCGTCATCGACATCGACGACAGGACCGCGTCGAATTTCCGCGCCTTCAGGCCGGGAATCATGCCGTCAAATGCATTTTCGACCCAGAGGCATTTCGCGTTGAGGCGCCTGCACACTTCGTTGCCGAGATCCACGCCGAAGCCAGTCAATTCGCCGGACGGTTTCTTGTATTCAAACGGAGGATAAGACGGGTCGACGCCAATGCGAATCGTCGTCCATTCCTTGGCAAACCCGGTTGCGGACATGGCAAGTGCAACCAGTCCGATCATGATCCTCTTCATTCTTATCTCCATGTAGTTGAAATAGCTGCATTGGCATTTACCCTTCGAACCGATCGATTCGAAACGGGTGACGACGCCTGATTCGTCGAAACCGGAACCTGCACGGCAGCCGTCGAGCTCCCCGCCGTCGGTCGTCGCGCCGCCTCAATCCTGCATTCCACCGAACGGAGGATTTTCCATCCTCTGTTTCGAGAAATAGCGGGCGCTTCCGCCGTGCTTGATTCGGCACACGCAAGCGTGGGCCTTTTCAGATCACCGATTCCGGTTGTATTGTGCCTTATCCGATTGAGCATCCAGAATTTCGACGCGTCCTGCATGCGTGGCGATTCAACGCTCGGAGTTATACCGGTGGCATGGGTTCGTCGACGTGAAACGATCCGACCACACGACGTACACCTCGGCCGGCCTGACACAGTTGCCTGACTGCTGCGGGCCCTTTCGACGGTTCGACGCGCGCCGTGGCGCGACTCAGGGATGGTGGAACACGTTCTTGAAGCGTTGAAACAGATCGGATTTCCTGCTCGACAGCATCGTCAATCAAGCGAACCTGCCGGAAAGCGCCAATTCGATGGAAGGCTGCGTCCGACACCGTGTGCGTGATACGCATTCGCGGCGGCACTGCGCGAATGCGCGCCGATTCCGACCGGACAGTGCACCTGCCATGAGGTGGACGCCGCACATCGGGACGACACGCGGAGCATGTCGCCACGATGCGGCTTACTCGCTCGTTCCAGCCGGGAAATCGTCCTGATCAGATATTATTCTTGAGATTCTTGAGAATTTCGTAGAACCAGCTGGTGCTTTGGCTGTTGTTCAATGCTTGAATCCTGCTCCAGTCCCTATCGAGATTCCAGACCGAGCCGGTTGCAAGTTCATTGTCTCCCGGGCAATTTGGATACGTTTTGAAAATATCCTTGTAGGTTTTGATTTTCCCATTACTAATAGCGGCAGCTGCGTCGGCGCCCGTCCTGAGGTTGGCAATTGCCCTGCTGCTGATATCGTTGAATACCGCGCTCGAGAACTGGTAGTAGACGCCGTAATACTCGTACTTGCCCGTCACGCCATGCCACTCTTTCGGGATCAACTTTCCGTCGAAATTGCGAAGCTCGACGCCGGTCTCCTCCTGAAATTCATTTGCCGCGCCGATCGCCGGATCGGTGTTCGCTGCCAGCCCTCCGCCGGGAAGCGCGGACTCTCCAGGGCCGTTCTTGATCACGGTGCCATCCCGATAGATAACACCGTTGCCGTTGTTGTCGGTATGAAAAAAGAACCCCTTAGTATTCTTGACGGCAATAAAGAAATTCTTCGAAGAATCGCGCACGACAGCATATGTCTGAGCCATGATTTTAATTTCACTCCGGATCGGGTTGATGGAACGACACGACCATACACATTGGATGATAGTGCCTTCCCGAAATTTCGCCAGTTCCGATCGGCATGTCGCTCAACATCAAGATCATCTATTTTTATATTTTAGCCATTTGATTTTTTGGCGATGATCGTTAATTTTTTTGAAACCATTTGCGATGCTTGCTGCGTTTAATTGAAATGCGTCTGATCGAATTGGCGAAACGTGAACCGAAATAAAGTCGTCACCGTTTGCGAAGCAAAGATGTGTCGCGAAGACCGTGTCAACTCGCCGTGATGTTGGGCCACCGCCTGGCAGCCGCGGTTGTCTCCCGATGGCTCCGTCGAGCACACTTGAGTCAGTGCTGAGCGCTCGCCAGTTCATCCGAAAACCTCAGCCGTTCAAACCGCGTTCCCGCAACAGACGAGCGATGTTCCGGAAAATATCGCTGCACGACGGGACAAGCGGTCACGAAGCGAGTGTGCTCGCGCCGCCCAATAACAGGCATTCACGCGCCGAACACAGCGGGCTCGATCATTTGCCTGCTCCACAGCCATTCGAGCAACTGTTGCGCGCTGGCCGCTTCCATCGACCTGCCGAGAAACGCAATCAACTCGAGCGGATGCGTTGCCCGCGTCAGCATGTCGAGGAGCGGAAACAGCGCCACGCCATTCCAGAACGCGACGGGTCGATCAAGACTCGGATGCTGCAAGGCAGGATGCGCGGTGACGCGGTCGCCGGTCGCGCAAGGCAACACGACGATGCCGGTATTGCGGGCGAAGCGGATCGGACTGTGCAAGGGCAACGGAGGCGCGGGCTCGCCGGGCTGCGGCGGGTCCGACGGCACGCGCGCCCATTCGGCTTGCAGCGCGTGCGTCATGAGGTCTACGCGCGCCGCGATTTCGTCGCCGGGCGAGGATGTCGCAACCGTATCGGACGTCAATGCAGGCGTCGAGCGCAGGCGCCAGAAAGGCGCTTCGGCGCACCATGCCTGACGGTAGTACCCGGCGGTCCATGCGAGGTGACGCGCCGCGCCTTCGATCAGGCGCGATTCGTAAAAGCGCTGCGCCAGTTCGCGCTCCGAGGCATCGCTTGCCCGGCACCACGTGTTGATCGCGAGAGCGGCCTGGAGCGAGAAGCGCATCGCCTTCTCGACGCCCGAGGACGAGATCGGGTCGAGCGCGAAGGCCGCGTCGCCGAGCTTGATGCGTCCGTCCTGCCAGGCGAGCGCGTCGACGTAGGGCGTCGATACGCACATGCGCGGCGAATCGCACCAACGCACACCTGCCATGTCCTTGAACAAGGCGCTTCGCGTGCAGGCGTTGCGCAAGACCGACGCCGGCTCGCGTTCGAGCGCCTCGTCCCGCGCGGAGGGATCGAACGTGAACATGACGCGATAACGGCCGCCCGGCAGCGCAGCGCCCCACATCCATCCGTCATCGAGCGCTTCCACGCGCGTGGCGGCATCGGCCTGCGCAGCCGGTGTTTCCATCGCGGCTTCGGCCCATACCGTGGACAGCCGACGCGCGTGCAAGCGCTGCGGCTCGCGCCGGCTCTGCCGGCCCTGTGCATCGAGCAGCACGTGCGCGTCGACGCTCCGCGGCCCGTCGGGCGTAGCGATCTGCACGCGCCAGGCGCCGGGCGCT
>NZ_JAAGPB010000477.1:0-6273 GCF_017104585.1 Burkholderia sp. Ac-20392 | reverse complement strand
CGCGCCGGTGCTGGCCGCGCTGCGCCAGGCGCTCGCGGCGAGCTGAGCGGAGCGCGGCACGTGGTGGCGGTGAGCGGCACGCAGCACACGCGGACGGTGAGCCCGACCCGCTGGATCGTCTATGCGGGATCGGTGTTCGCGCTCGCGTGGCTCGCGACGCAACTGTTCTATCTCGCGCAGATCGCGTTGTGGTCGTTCGTGAACCCGGGCTCGACCGCGTTCATGCGCACCGACGCGTGGTGGCTGTCGCGCGACAAGCCGCCCGCGCAGATCCAGCATCAGTGGGTGCCGTACGACCAGATCTCGCGCAACCTGAAGCGCGCGCTGATCGCGTCGGAAGACTCGACCTTCGCGACCAACAACGGCTACGACGTCGACGCGATCCTGCAGGCGTGGGAGAAGAACAAGGCGCGCGGCCGGATCGTCGCGGGCGGCTCGACGATCACGCAGCAGCTCGCGCGCAACCTGTTCCTGTCGCGCGAGAAGAGCTACATCCGCAAGGGGCAGGAGCTCATCATCACGTGGATGCTCGAGACGGTGCTCGACAAGGAGCGGATCTTCGAGATCTACCTGAATTCCGTCGAGTGGGGACGCGGCGTGTACGGTGCCGAGGCGGCCGCACGCTATTACTACCGGATTCCCGCAAGCCGGCTCGGCGCGTGGCAATCGGCGCGTCTCGCGGTGATGCTGCCGAAGCCGCGCTGGTTCGACGCGCACCGCGGCTCGGCCTACCAGGCGCAGCGCGCGGCCGTCATTGCCCGCCGGATGGGTGCGGCCGAGCTGCCGCAATCGGAGTGAACGACGGCGCGCTCGCGCCGTCGCATTGACCGTTTCGTCACCCTTACGCCGCTCAGGCGTCGTTTGTGCGCTGCAGCGCATTCGTGTCGCGCGCATTTCGGGCCACATCCTTTAGACGAATCCATCTATTTCGTTTTGCTGATCAATGCAGGGCGTCGTGCGACTTTATTAGCCGATATGGCACGAAATTCGGAGCTTTTTAGTATTTCCGGGTAAACGCGAAAGTCAGTGAAAGGCACGTGAAATGCAACGTTTCGCGAACCGAAGCATTCCTGAAAGGTGTGCGCTGCACCGGCCGCCAGCCAAATATTTCAAAATTTTTCAAAGCTGACGGGCTCGCGTATATTGGCCAGCGCCTCGGCTTATCGGCCGCAATCGAGGCGGGGGGCGGCTTATCCGGCTGCTCGATACAAAAAACATCCGAGAGAAGGAAAGCAACGATGCCAGCGAGCAAAGCGAAGCTGTTGTTGGGAGTGGTGTTTTCTTCGCTGATTCTGACGGCCTGCAACGACGACGTGACATCGTCCGCTGCTGCCAGCGCCGACAATTCAGCCGATCCCGCCAGTCAGGTGGACAGGGCGTACAACGATCCGAACAGTTATTCGTCGAGCGCGAACGCGTCGCTCGACGCCTCCGCCGCGGTTGAAAAGGCCGCCGTCACGCATCACCAGATCACACTCAACGGCAAGACGATCCGCTACACGGCCACGGCCGGCCACCTCGTCGCGCGCAATCCGCAGACCGGCGCGCCCGAAGCATCGTTCTTCTATGTCGCCTATACGGCCGACAACCAGCCCGCGGCGAAGCGGCCCGTCACGTTCCTGTACAACGGCGGCCCCGGCTCGGCATCGGTGTGGCTGCACCTCGGTTCGTTCGGCCCGCGGCGGATCCAGACGGGCGACCCGAATGCGAACACGTCGACGTTCCCGTTCGTCGACAACCAGGAAAGCCTGCTCGACACGACCGACCTCGTGTTCGTCGATGCGATCGGCACCGGCTTCTCCGAAGCGGTCGCGCCGAACACGAACCAGACGTTCTGGGGCGTCGACCAGGACGGCGGCGCGTTCCGCGATTTCGTAACGCGCTACATTGCCGTGAACCAGCGCAACGATTCGCCGAAATACCTGTTCGGCGAATCGTACGGCACGCCGCGCACCGACGTGCTCGCGAACCTGCTCGAGACGGCCGGCGTGAAGCTCGCCGGCATCGTGCTGCAGTCGTCGATCCTGAACTACAACGTGAACTGCGACATGGCGAGCGACTACATCGGCAACTCGAACAATGGATCGAGCCCGGTGAGTTGCGCGGGCTTCGTGCCGTCGTATGGCACGGTCGGCGCGTACTATCAGCTCGACAACCCGAACCCGTCGAGCCTGCCGCAGTACGCGGACCAGATGCGCCTGCTGACGGCCGGCAGCTACGCGCCTGCCGTGAACGCGTACCTGGCGAGCCATACGCCGCCGCCGCCGTCCCTCGTCACGACGATGGTGAATTCGACCGGCGTGAAGCAGTCGCTGTGGAATGCGAACTTCAACGTGATCCCGACCTTCTTCGACAACAGCTTCCAGCTGTCGCTGATCCCGGGCACGCTGATCGGCCGCTACGATGCGCGCGTGAACGTGCCGGTGTCGAGCCCGCTGGCATCCGGCGGCGACCCGTCGAGCACGTACATCACGCAGCCGTTCACCGACACGATCGGCAAGTACCTGCCGAACGAGCTGAAGTACACCGCGCAGTCGGCGTATTCGTTGAGCAGCAATGCGATCAACACGTGGGACTGGACGCACGACGGTCTCGCGATGCCCGACACGATCCCCGACCTTGCTGCGGCGCTGTCGCTGAATCCGCAACTGAAGGTGCTGTCGCTGAACGGGTATCACGACATCGCGACGCCGTTCTACCAGACGGAGCTCGACCTCGCGCGACTCGGGACGCAGCCGAACCTGACGATCAAGGACTATCAGGGCGGACACATGGTCTATCTCGACGATACGTCGCGTCCGCAGGAGAAAGCCGACCTCGTGACCTTCTACAACGCGGCCGCGCACTGATGCGATGCGCAAGGCAGGCAGCGCGCGCCCGCGGTTGCGCCGCGCCTGCCGTCGACGACCTCATTCCAGACTGGAGCCTGATATGAAGAATCGTTTCATCGTCGTTGCCGCGGCGCTCGCCTGTGTCGGCGCCGCAGCATCCGTATCCGCGTTCGCGCAGGCAAGCGATGCCGCCGCCCCGGTGCGTGCGCGCCAGGCGCAGCTCGGCGATCCGTACGTGCCGCCGGCCGCGCGCAAGCCGACCGCCGGTACGCAGACGACCGGCGCCGCGCTGCATGCGCAGGTGGTGCGCAAGCTCGCGCAGCAGTTCAGCGCAGCCGACGCGCAGAACACGGGTTCGATCACCGAATCGCAGGCACGCGCGGCCGGCCTCGGCTATGTCGCGAACCACTTCCGCCAGATCGACTCGGGGGGCAACGGCCGCGTGTCGTTCGCGGACGTCCAGCGCTACATGCAGGCACGCAGCACGAGCCAGCAGTAAGCGCGGCGCGCGGTGAACAAACGGGGGCGGAACCTGCTGCACGGCGGGTTCCGCCCCCGTGCACATGAAGCCGCCGTTACGCCAAGTACACGGCGGCTTCGTGCCGAATTCTCATTATCTGGGCAACGCATTCAAATATTGGAGGCGAGTGCGTGCGCTCCTACAATCCGAAGCACATCGACAGCTTCGGACCCACGCATCGCGCGGCGCCCGACGCACACGGAGACACCTTCCATGAAGTTCGCCGGGCGCTTTATTCGGTGCATCGACCGCCGCCTCGTCGCGACGCCGGACGCCGTTCCGGCATCGTGCGAACGGCTTCACCGGTTCCGTTGAAGAAGCCCGCCCCCATGACCAAGATGCCCGACACACTTGCCCTCGACGCCCGGCGTGCGACGCCGGACGATGCGTCGCTGACCGACAGCATCGGCGCGACCAGCACGCCGCTCGATCTCGCTGCGCAGCAGGCCGGCACGCAGACGCTGCTGCGCGGTCTTGCGATTCTCGAGGCGATCGCGAACGGCGCGCGTGACATGCGCGCGATCGGCGCCGCGCTCGGCACGACGCGCAGCACCACGCACCGCCTCGTCAGCAGCCTCGTACAGGCGCGCTACCTGCGCCAGGTGCAGGGCGGCTACCTGCTCGGCCCGAAGCTGATCGAACTCGGCACGATCGCGCTCGAGCAGATGCCGCTCACCGCGGTAGCGCGCCCGCACCTCGAAGCGCTCGCGGAAGCGACGCTCGACACGATCCATCTCGGCGTGCGCGACGGCGACGACGTGCTGTACATCGACAAGATTCCCGGCACGCGCGGCCTTGAGATGCGCTCGCGCGTCGGCCACCGGATGCCGCTCGCGTCGACCGGCATCGGCAAGGCGATGATGCTCGACACCGATCCCGACACGTGGCGCTCGCTGTTCGAGGCCGCCCGGCGGGCGCTTGCCGGCGTCAATTTCAAGCCGGACAACCGGCCCGAGACGAGCGCGTTCCTGCAGCGCATGGCGCATTACGCGGCCGGCGGCTATACGTTCGATCTCGAGGAGAACGAGGCGTCGATCCGCTGCGTGGCCGCACCGATCCGCGACGCATCGGGCGCGATCGTCGCGGCCGTGTCGGTCGCGAGCACGATTCCGTACATGCCGCATGACCGGATGGACGAACTGATTCCGCTCGTGCAGCGCGAAGCGCGAGCCATTTCCGCGGAACTGGGCTGGAGCCCGCCGCAGGGTACCCGCAGGATCAAACGATGACGACTTCGACCCGGCCCGCTCCGGATGCCAGCTCCGCCACCCCGTCGCTGATCGCGCTCGACTGGGGCACGACGTCGCTGCGCGCTTACCTGTACGACGCGCATGGCGCGCTCATCGACACGCGCAGCCGTGCGGCGGGCGTGATGCATGTGCCCGGCGGCGGCGCGCGCGCGTTCGACGCGGTATTCGAGGAAGCGTGCGGCGACTGGCTCGACCGCACGCCGGACCTGCCGGTGCTCGCTGCCGGGATGGTCGGCAGCGCGCAGGGCTGGCGCGAGGCGCCGTACGTCGCGGTGCCGGCCGGCGCCGACGCGCTCGTCGCGGGCCTCATCACGGTGACGACGTCGCGCGGCACGACGATCTCGATCGTGCCGGGCGTCATCGCCACGGGCGAACTGCCCGACGTGATGCGCGGTGAAGAAACGCAGATATTCGGTGCACTCGCGAGCGATCCCACGCTTGGCGCCGATCGTTCAGGGGTACTGATCGGCTTGCCGGGCACCCATGCGAAATGGGCGTGGGTGAGGGACGGGTTGATCGAGCGCTTCCAGACCTTCATGACGGGCGAGCTGTTCGCGGTGCTGCGCGACCACACGATCCTCGGCCGCACGCTGCGCACCGGCGCGTCGCCGGATCGCGCGGCGTTCGTGCGCGGCGTCTCGGTTGCGCGCGGCGCGCAGCACACGGGGCTGCTCGCGACGATCTTCAGCACGCGCACGCTCGGCCTGACCGACCGGCTCGCGCCCGATGCGCAGGGCGACTACCTGTCCGGGCTGCTGATCGGCCATGAGCTCAACGCGCTCGACGCGATGCTCGCGGAGCGCGGCATCGCGCTCGCGGACCAGCCGCTGCTGCTGATCGGCGATGACAGCTTATGTGCGCGCTACGCCGATGCGCTCCAGGAATTCGGCCACCCGCACGCCCGTGTCGTCGCGCATGCGACCGACCGCGGCCTGTGGCGGATCGCGTCGCGCGCCGGGCTCGTGCGCGCAGACGGCGAGCCCGTCTGCGCCGACCAATGAACTGTTTGCAGAGGAACCTTCGATGCCGTCCGACCTGACCTTGCCCGCGCCGTACACGCCGCATGCCGCGCTGATGCGTGCGTTCGACGCGTGCCCGCTGATCGCGATCATGCGCGGGATCACGCCCGCCGAAGCGGCCGACCACGGCCATGCGCTCTATGAAGCCGGCTTCCGGATCGTCGAGGTGCCGCTCAACTCGCCCGATCCGTTCGACAGCATTGCGGCGCTGCGGCGCGCGCTGCCCGACGATGCGATCGTCGGCGCGGGGACCGTGCTGCGCGCCGAGTATGTCGACCGTGTGCAGGACGCGGGCGGCGCGCTGATCGTGATGCCGCACAGCGACGCGGCCGTGATCCGCCGCGCACGCGAGCGCGGCCTTGCGAGCGCGCCGGGTGTGGCGACGCCGACCGAAGCCTTTGCGGCGCTCGCGAACGGCGCCGACGTGCTGAAGATGTTCCCGGCCGAGCAGCTCGGCGTGCATGTCGTGAAGGCATGGCGCGCGGTGATCGACCGCGCAGTGCCGTTGATTCCGGTCGGTGGCATCTCGCCCGACAACATGCAGCCGTTCCTCGACGCCGGCGCGAACGGCTTCGGGCTCGGCTCGGCGCTGTACCGCCCCGGCCAGTCGGCCGACGCGACCGCGGCGAACGCGTCGGCCGACTGGACGGGGG
>NZ_JAAGPB010000476.1:0-6211 GCF_017104585.1 Burkholderia sp. Ac-20392 | reverse complement strand
ACGACGATGTCGAAGCGGCGGTCGCCCTGGAACAGCGTGCCGGCCTTCTGCCCGCCGACGGCCGCGGCCACCGAGTCCTGCAGGTCGGCGACGCTTACGCCATAGCGCGCGAGCTTGTCGCGGTCGAGGTTGACGGTCAGCACCGGCAGGCCGGTGGTCTGCTCGACCTTCACTTCGGACGCGCCCGGCACCTTCTGCAGCGCGGCCGCGATCTGCTCGCCGGTCTGGTTCAGCACGGCCATGTCGTCGCCGAAGATCTTCACGGCGACGTCGCTGCGCACGCCCGAGATCAGTTCGTTGAAGCGCAGCTGGATCGGCTGCGAGAACTCGTAGGCGTTGCCCGGCAGCTCGGCGAGCGCTTCCTCGATCTCGCGCACGAGCTGGTCGCGCGGCTTCTTCGGGTCGGGCCACTTGTCCGCAGGCTTCAGCATGATGTAGCCGTCCGACAGGTTCGGCGGCATCGGGTCGGCCGCGATCTCGGCCGTGCCGGTGCGCGCGAACACGCGCTCGATCTCGGGGAAGCGCGCCTTCAGCGTCTTCTCGATCGACTTCTGCATCTCCACCGACTGCGACAGGCTCGTGCCGGGAATCCGCAGCGCGGAAACGGCCAGGTCGCCTTCGTTGAGGCTCGGGATGAACTCGCTGCCGAGCCGGGTGGCCAGCCCGAGCGTGACCAGCACGATCGCGCCCGCGCCGATCATCACGCGTGCCGGACGCGTCATGAATGCGGCGAGCACCGGTTCGTAAGCGCGCCGCGCCCAGCCCATCAGGCGGTTCTCCTTCTCCTCGACACGCTCGCCGATGAACAGCGCGACGGCCGCCGGAATGAACGTGACGGTCAGCACCATCGCGGCCGCGAGCGCCATCACGACGGTAATGGCCATCGGGTGGAACATCTTGCCCTCGACACCCGTCAGCGCAAAGATCGGCAGGTACACGACCATGATGATCAGTTGCCCGAAGATCAGCGCGCGGCGCGCTTCCTGCGACGCGCCGAATACCTCCGCGAAGCGCTCGTCGCGTGTCAGCGGCCGGCCCGCGGCGGCCTGCGCATGCGCGAGCCGTCTCACGCAGTTCTCGACGATCACCACCGCGCCGTCGACGATGATCCCGAAGTCGAGCGCGCCGAGGCTCATCAGGTTCGCGCTGACCTTCGCGTTCACCATGCCGGTGAAGGTCATCAGCATCGACAGCGGGATCACGAGCGCCGTGATCAGCGCCGCGCGCATGTTGCCGAGGAACAGGAACAGCACGGCGATCACGAGGATCGCGCCCTCGAGCAGGTTCTTCTTCACCGTCGCGACGGCCTTCTCGACCAGCACGGTGCGGTCGTATACGGGAATCGCCTTCACGCCTGCCGGCAGCGTGCGGTTCACGTCCTCCATCTTCGCGGCGACGGCCTTCGCGACCGTGCGGCTGTTCTCGCCCATCAGCATGAAGACCGTGCCGAGCACGACCTCCTCGCCGTCCGAGGTCGCCGCGCCGGTGCGCAGCTCGCGGCCGATGTCGACCAGCCCGACGTCCTTCATCCGCACCGGCACGCCGCCGACGTTGGTCAGCACGATGTTGGCGATATCGTCGACGGTGCGCGCCTGGCCCGGCACGCGCACGAGATACTGCTCGCCGCGCTTCTCGATGTAGCCCGCGCCGACGTTGTCGTTGTTGCGCTCCAGCGCGCGCACGACGTCGGCGAGCGTCAGCCCGTACGACATCAGCTTTGCCGGATTCGGCGCGACGCGGTATTCCTTCACGTAGCCGCCGATCGAGTTGACCTCGGTCACGCCGCGCACGTTGCGGAGCTGCGGCCGGACGACCCAGTCCTGCAGTTCGCGCAGGTCGGCCGCCGTGTAGCGCGTGCCGTCGGGCTTGCGCGCAGCCGCGTCGGCCTCGACGGTCCACAGGTAGATCTCGCCGAGGCCCGTCGACGTCGGCCCCATCGCGGGCGCGATGCCGGCCGGCAGCTTGTCCTTCGCTTCCTGGATGCGCTCGTTGACGAGCTGTCGCGCGAAATAGATGTCGGTGCCGTCCTTGAAGATCACCGTGACCTGCGACAGCCCGTAGCGCGAGATCGAGCGCGTCTGCTCGAGGCCCGGCAGGCCGGCCATCACGGTCTCGACCGGATAGGTGATGCGCTGCTCGGCCTCCAGCGGCGAATAGCCGGGCGCGGACGTGTTGATCTGGACCTGCACGTTGGTGATGTCGGGCACCGCGTCGATCGGCAGCTTCTGGTAGCTGAACACGCCCAGCGCGGCCACGGCCGCGATCGCCAGCATCACGAGCCAGCGATGTGCAATCGCAAAGCGGATCAGGCGCTCAAACATGACGGGATTCCTTGAAACGGGGCACGGTCACCCTCGACGGACGGGCCGCCCGGCCGGTCACCCGGCGGGCCGGAAAGCGGGCCGCATACCGGGCCGCGAGTCGCGCAACGGCGCACACGTAACGCTCATTCATGCTCCGCGCTCCCCTTGCCGAGTTCGGCCTTCAGCACGAAGCTGTTCGACGCCGCGTATTCCTGGCCCGGCTTGAGCCCCTTCAGCACCTCGGTCGCCCGTTCGTCGCGCCGCCCGGTTTCGACAGCCTGGGCGACGAAGCCTTTCGACGAGCGCACGAAGACGGACGGTGCGCCGTCGACGTCCTGCAGCGCATCGCTCGCGACCGCGAGCGGCACGCCCTGCTTGCCCGCGTCGACCGACACGTTCACGAACATCCCGGGCCGCCACACGCCGTCCGGGTTCGGCAGCACGACGCGCGCCGGCGCGGTGCGCGTCTGTTCGCCGAGCAGCGACCCGACGTACGCGATCGGGCCGCTCGACCGCGATTCGAACGCGGTCGCGATCACCGTCGCATCGCGGCCGACCCGCACGTCGTTCAGCCGCTGGGCCGGCACGGCCATCTCGGCCCATACCGTCGAGAGATCGGAGATCACGAACATGCTGGCATCGGCGGCGATCGCTTCGCCCGGCGTCGCGTGCTTCTCGACGATCGTGCCCGCGAACGGCGCGCGCAGTTCGTAGCGGTTCAGCGCACCCGCGCCGACCGGTGCGTTCAGCGCGGCGAGCTTCTGCCTGGCGTTCTGCACGGCGATCTCGGCTTCACGCAACTGCACCTGCGCCTGCTGGTAGTCCTGCTCGGCCGAGATGCGCTCCTTCCACAGCGTGCGTTCGCGCTCGTAGGTCGCGCGGGCGCCCGACAGCCGGCGCTCGGCCGTCAGCAGCTCGCTGCGCCGGTCGGCAAGATCGGTGCTCGCGATCACGGCCAGCACCTGCCCCTTCGCCACGTTCTGCCCGAGCGACACCGACACCTGCTCGACGATACCGGCTACGCGCGGCACCACGTGCGCGGTGCGATCCTCGTTGAACTTGATCTCGCCCGGCAACTGGAATGGCGTCGCGATCTGCGCGGGGCCGGCCTTCGCCAGCGCGATCTTCGAGGTCGCGAGCTGCGCGTCGGTCAACGCGATCGCGCCGTCGGCGCGGGCGAACGGGAACGATGCCGATTCGTTGCCCGCCTTCACGTCGATCGTCGCGTCGAACACGTGCGGCTTGCCGATCGACTGCGCGGACACGAACTTCTGGCCGGCCGCGTCGAAACGCAAAGGTTCGTGCGTGCGGTCGTAGCGAACCAGCGTGCCGGACACGGTGACGCCCTTGTCGGCCGGCTTGCCGTCGACGAACGGATAGACGATGAGGCGCGCATCGCCGGGCTTCTCCGTCATCACGATTTCGACGGACAGCTTGCCGCGCTTGAGCACGACACCGCCGCGCTCGCCGGCGGCTTCCGCGGAAGAAGCGGCAACGGCCGCGCCGTTGCCACCGCTGTTGCGCGTGACGCCGAGTGCGCCGATGACGATCCCGGCACTGCCGAGCACGACCGCCGCGATGATCAGGATTCTGCTGCGTGACATGGTGATCCTTCAGGTAAATGAGGCGTCCGTTGCGCTATTGCGCGACCGGTGCGAGCGGCGTACCGACGAGTCGGCCGATGTCGGCGCGGGCCGTATGGGCATCGGCGAGCGCGCGCACGTATTGCGACTGGCCCTGGAACAGCGTGCGTTGCGCGTCGAGCACGTCGAGAAAGCTGAACTTCCCGAGTTCGTAGCCACGCGACATCGCATCGAGTGCGAGGCGCGCGGCCGGCAGGATGTCGGCCTTCAGCCGCCCCGCTTCCTGCGCGGCGGCTTCGAAATTCGTGTACGCCTGCGTGAGGTTCAGCCGCAGGCGCGTGCGTTCGCGATCGAGATCGGCATTCGCGCGCTCGGCCTTGTGCGTCGCTTCGAGCAGCGCGCCCTTGTTCGTGTTGAACAGCGGAATCGGGATCGACACGCCGACCACCGCCTGGTTGTCCGGCACGCCGCCCGTGGTCACGCGCTTCACGCCGGCGCTGATCGTCACGTCCGGAATGCGCCGCGCGCGTTCGAGCGACACGGCCGCGTTCGAGCGCAGCATCTCGGCGCGCGCGATCCGCGCGAGCGGCGCATCGTCGAGCTGCGCGGTCAGCGCGGACAACGTCTCGACCGGCGGCACGGCTTCAAGATCGCCCTGCACCGCAAGCCGGCCGTCGCGCGCTTCGCCCATCACCGCGTTCAGCTTCTCGCGCGCGACCTCGACACGGCCGCGCGCGGTCACGACTTCGATCTGCACGCCGGCCGCCGCTACGTGCGCCTTGGTCGCCTCGACCGGCGACACCTTGCCGGCCTGTGCGCGGCGGCTCGCCAGATCCGCGGAACGCGCGGCGATGCAGCCGGGCTCCACGACCCGCCTGCACCGTCGCCCGCCAGCCGCCACCTCCCCCCACCCCCGCGTTCGCCTTCTCCCGCCCGACCTCGACCCGGCCGGGCGCGGTCACGACTTCGACCTGCACGCCGGCCGCCGCTACGTGCGCCTTGGTCGCCTCGACCGGCGACACCTTGCCGGCCTGTGCGCGGCGGCTCGCCAGATCCGCGGAACGCGCGGCGATCGCGGCCGATTCCTCGGTCACCTGAAGCTGGCGCTGCGCGGCCAGCAGCCCGTAGAACGCGGCGATCACGTCGGCGCGCACGACGGCGCCCTGCTCGTCGAGCGATGCATTGGCCGCTTCCCTGCCGTACGACGCGACATCGAGCCGCGCGCTGCGTTTGCCGCCGAGTTCGATCGTCTGGTTGATCAGCGCGGTCGACGTGCGTTCGGCGCGACGAAACCCCTCCTGCAGGAACGACACTTCGGGATTCGGCCGCGCGCCGGCCTGCATCAGTGCGCCAGCCGACGCATCGACGTCCGCGCGTGCGCCGCGCAGCGCCGGATTGTTCCGGGCCGCGACCGATAGCGCATCGGCAAGCGTCAGCGAGGTGGGAGCGAGAGCGTCGGGGGGCGGTGCGCCGATCGGCGCGGCGCTGCCGGAGGCAGCCGGGGCCGGCCCCGGCGACAGCGACGGCTGCGCATGAGCCGTCGCGGCCATCGCGAAGACGATGGCCACGGCGAGGTTGAGCTTGAGCATGTTCGGTTCTGCGGTAACGGTTCGCGACCGATGCTACGGTCCGGCCGCAGTGCGAACATGAGGCGAAGATGACATTTCCGTCATGTTGGGCGCAGCCGCGCGCATGCGTGCGGCGCCCCGCGGGAGCCATGCCCCGCCTCGGCGATCAGGAGGATTCGATGAACGTGCGACGCGACGGCCGCACGGAAGATGGCGGTGGCACGGGAAATCGGCACGCGTATGCGGCGATTCCCCGCAGGCGAATCAGGCAGCCCCTTGCTTCGCCCGCCGGCGCTGCACGAGCCAGTCGAGCAATTGCCGGCCGTCGCGTTCGCCGAACCAGCGCGCGTGACCGATCAGGTAGCCGTCGTATGCGATGTCGACGATTGCCGGCGCATCGATGATGCAACCGAAATAGGCCACTTCCGACAGTGCGAACTCCGTATGCACGATCGGCAGCAGCGCGACCAGCGCCGCGTAGGCTTCGTCGCCCAGCGGTTCGAGCGATTCATACCCGTCGAGCAGCGCGTCGATCTGCGCGTACTCGACGCGGCGCGCATCGGCCGGCGCCATCCAGTCGACCGTATTGCGCTCGATCGCGAGCGCGAGATCCATCACCGCGCAGGTGCGATCCGACAGCCCGAAATCGAGTACCGTCCGCACCTGCGCGCCGGGCCCCGCCTCGGTCCACAGCAGGTTCGACGCATGCCAGTCGCCGTGCGTCCACAGCGGCGGCAGCGCGGGCAGCAGCGGCACA
>NZ_JAAGPB010000475.1:0-6313 GCF_017104585.1 Burkholderia sp. Ac-20392 | reverse complement strand
GGCCGACGCTCAGGCCGTGCTGCGGGCGATGCCACGCGAACGCGGCGGCCGCGAACAGGGCGAGCCAGATCGTGGCGGACGGAAGGAGTGAAAGGGACATGACAGGAACGGCATTCGTCGGACGAGACGCCGCGCATCATACAGCAGCCGTCTTGCGATGCCGGCGGGGAACCGTCAGCGCTCAGCGGCCGGCGGTTTCGGTGACGCCGTCGCGACCCGGGATGTGGACGCTGTTGCGCTCGCGCATCCGCCGCCGGTACCAGAACGTCCACAGCAGCAGACAGCCGAACACGGTGTAGCCCATCACCGGCGACACGACCAGCACGCGTTCGACCGGCCAGGTCACGACCATCCAGAGGCGCAGCAGCATTTCCAGCGTCATGAACGCGCCCCACACGAACGTCATGCGCCGGAGCATCTGCCGCAGCCCCGGCTGTGCGTTCCAGACGGCTTCGAAATGCGCGGCGCCGCCTTCCATCTCGCGGGCCACGGTGGCGCGGGCGAGATAGAAGATCAGCGGGCGTTCGCGGAACAGCGACAGCAGGAACACGACGCCGATCGTGCCCGACGCGAGCGATTCCCGCATCAGCAGCGTGCGGGGGCTGCCGCCGAGCGCCATCCCGATGATCGACAGCGCGATGCCGAGCAGCACGATGGCCGCCACCGCATCGACGCGGCGCGAGCGGATGAATTCGACGATCGACCAGATGATCGGCGGGACCGCCGACGCATACAGCGCGCCGGTTTCGCCGAAATACGGCTGCGCGGCCCGGTAGGCAACCCAGGGCAGCACCAGGTTGACGAAGAGTTCGAGAATCAGTCCGGCTCGCGGTTTCACGGTGAGCAATTCCACGCAGGTTGGGGCGAACCTGCAAAGGGCGTGGTGGCCCTCGGTTGCCCCGAAAAGGGTTCGGTCCAGTATATCGAAGAATCGGGCGGGGCTGCGGTGCCGCTTCGGCCGCTTGCCGCTGGCGCCGCCGGTGCCGTCGTCAGCGTCACGGAAGCGCCGCGGCCGGCAGCGTGATCGTGACCGTGGTGCCTTGCAGCACGACGCTGTGCACGTGGATCGTGCCTTCGTGCCGTTCGACGACGGCCTTGACGAACGCCATGCCGAGCCCGACGCCGCTGGTTTCCGGCTGGCCGGCGGTGCGAAAGCGCCGGTAGCGCTCGAACAGCCGCGTCTGGTCCGCGCTGCTGATCCCGCACCCGCTGTCGCGGATCGTGCAGCGCACGGTCTTGCCGTCGGCGCCCGGCTCGACCCTGCATTCGACGCTCGTCAGCGACGCACTGTACTTGATGGCGTTGTCCAGCAGGTTGATCAGCGCGCGCGACAGCAGCGCGGGGTCGCCCAGCACGATCGTGTCGTCGTGCCGCGGCACGTCGTCGATCGACATCGATTTCCGGTGCGCGAGCGGCCATACCGCGTCGCGCGCCTCGTTCATCAGGTCGGCGAGGTTGACCGGCACGCGTTCGTAGTCGCTGGCCTCCGCACGCGAGAGCTGCGCGAAACCGTCGGCCATCGCCAGCGTGTGCCGCGCCAGCTTGCCGATTCTCGCGAACTGCTGCTTCATCTGCGCCTCGCCCACCCGTCGTGCGTGCGTGTCGATCAGGATGATCAGCGAGGTCAACGGGGCGCGCATGTCGTGCGAGAACAGCGTCAGCATGTCGTTGCGCTGGCGCTCGAGCATGTCGCGGCGGACGGTCGCGTTGCGCAACGTTTCCAGCGCATCATGGATCCGCGTGATCTCGGGCCCGATGCCGCGCGGCATCGCGACGTGCGACGTATCGCCATCGCTGAGCGCGACGATCCGGCGGCCGAGCGCATCGAGCGGCTTCGACAGCAGTCGCTGCATCCCGCGCGCGAGCGAGGCGAGGATCGCGATGCACAGTGTCGTGGCGAACGCCGACAACGCGACCTTGATCCGGGCGGTGTGCCGGTCGCCGATCGCGCGACGCCGCGCAAGGTCGATCACGTGATCGCGCAGCAGCTCGCTCGACCGGAAATGCGGCACGATCGCGCGGGAAAAGTCGACCGCACTCATGGCATAGGCGCCGTTCTTGCCGCTGGCGACGGTCGCGTCGACGAGCGGCAGGATGTGCGCATCGAAGGCCCCGTTGAGCTCCGCGTATTCGCGCGCCACGTCAGGGTCGTCGAGCTGCGCGCCGATTGCGCCGTCGATCAGCGCGCGCAATTGCTCGATGCGGCCGCGCATCCGCATGATGTCCGCGAACTGCGTGCGATCGAGCGCCTGCCGCGCGAACATCGGCGCGATGAGCAGCGAGCCCGTGCGGCCCGCGTATTCGCGGAGATCGCCGAGGAGCCGCGCGAGCAGGATCGCACCCGACGTGCGCGGGTTGCGCATCGCGGTGTCGGTCATCGCGCCGTCGATCAGCAGCGACAGCGTGTCGACGATCCGGAACAGGCGTGCCTGCGCGTGCTGGATATCGTGAACGCTGCGGGTCGCAAGCGGCCGTGCGTCGAGTGCATCGACTTCCGTACGCGCATCGGCGAGCGTCATCCGGACCGAGTCGAGTGCATGCAGCAGGTTGCTGCGTTCGCGATCGTCGAGCACGGTCGCCTGCGCGATGCCGGCGCGAAAACGTTCGAGCGCCTGGTCGGAGCGCACGCGCGCGGCGAGCAGCTTGCGGGCCTCGGCGGCGCCGTCGTCCTGCAGGCGCACCAGCAGGTCGTTCGTCGGGCCGCGTTCGGCCGAGATGACGTTGGCGGTGCTCATCGCGCCACGGACGAATTCGAAGCTCTGCAGGTCGGCGTTTTCCTGCCGGTATTGCCGGACACTCCCCCAGATGATCGTGCCGCACAGCAAGGCCAGCAGCGTGGTGACGAGTGCGAAGCCGATATGGGTCTTCTGCTGGATCGTCAGCGATCGAATGTTATATGCGCGTTCCCGGCTAAACGAGAATGAACGATTCATGACACACCATGTTTGCAAGCTATCCCGGGTGGGCCCGTATTCTCGGCCTGTCGGCGCCGTGACGCCGTAAGGTTTTGTGGGGGCGCGGGGGCTGCCTTCAAGGGGGCGCCAACGATCCTGGCAGGGAGGCCGGGTCGTGTCTTGCACAGGATCACCTTGCGTCAGTGTCCTGTCGACAGCGGACGAATCGCGCTTGATCCGGAGAAACCCTGATCGCGTATCAAGCCGGTGGCACGTTACGACGGATGGTTTGGATTGCGAATGTTTTTGATCGTCGTGTTCGAGCGGTGCACGGCATCCGGCTCGCGACGGACGACGGCGGCAAGGAGGGGGCGCGGGAGGGGAATGGCAGGCGCGCCGCCCGCGCACGGGCGACGCTTCAGGGTGACGCTTTCAGCACGCGTGCCGCGGCGCGAATCGCTGCCGCAGCCGCGCGCGCGGTCAGGCGAGGGCGGGCTGAACGATGATCTTCACGTTCCGGTCCTTGTGGTTGACCAGTTCCTCGAAGCCGTGCGAGACGATGTCGCCGAGCGCGATGCGCCCGGTGATGAGCGGCTGCACGTCGATGCGGCCGTCCGCGATGAAGCGGATCACATCCGCGAATTCGCCGTTGTACGCGAGCGAGCCGATCACTTCCTTCTCGGTCGACACGATGTCGAAGAAGTTGAACGGCGCCGGCTCCTCGAAGATGCCGACCATCACCGACTTGCCGGCCTTGCGGATCACGTCGATCGCGAGCTTCGCGGTGGTGGTGTGCCCGATGCACTCGAACGACACGTCGGCGCCGTAGCCGCCGGTCAGCGCCTTGACTTCCGCGATCGCGTCGGACGTCTTCGGATCGATGACGACGCTCGCGCCGACTTCCAGCGCCTTCTGCTTGCGCGCGGCCGACATTTCCAGCGCGATCACGCGCCCGGCGCCCGCGGCCTTCGCGCACATGATCGTGCACAGGCCGATCGTGCCCGCGCCGACCACGACGACGGTCTGCCCGACGATGTTGCCGGCCTTCTTCACCGCATGCAGCCCGACCGCGAGCGGTTCGATCAGGGCGCCGGCCTCGGTCGGGAAATCGTCGGGCAGCTTGTACAGCAACTCGGCCGGCACGTTCACGTATTCGGCGAATGCGCCGTTGTTCATCAGCCCGGTGAACGCGAGGTTCTCGCAGATGTTGTACAGCCCGTGCCGGCAATACCAGCAGGTGCCGCAATGCTGGCACGCGTCGGCCGTCACGCGGTCGCCGACCGCGAAGCCCGTCACGCCCGCACCGAGTTCGGCGATCTCGCCGCTGAACTCGTGGCCGAGGATGCATTGGCCCTTCAGGCCCGTCAGCGGATGCGGCGCGTCGACCGGGATGAAGACGGGGCCCGCGACGTATTCGTGCAGGTCGGAGCCGCAGATCCCGCACCAGTGCACGCGAATCGTGACCCAGCCTGCCGGCGGGCGCTCCGGAACGGGAACCTGTTCGACGCGGATGTCGTGGCGGCCGTGCCAGACGGCAGCTTTCATGCTGGGGGCGGTGGTCGATGCCGGTGTACTCACGTTGCTGTCTCCATCAGGTTGTCGTCGGGCGCGAGGCGTGGCTGCCGGTGCGCCCGTCGCGCGATTGCGCGATCGACCGATATGCAGGAACGGGGCCAGCTCGAGTCGGGGCGACGGAGGGCGATCGGACAGGACCTGCGTGGTGCGATGCGCGATTTCCCCGTTCGTTGGCAGGAAACGGGTTGACGGGGGCGTGGCGTGACGTTTGCTGCGATGGCTGAACGACACGCCGGTGAGACGCTGGGACGTTCGTCTCAGTGAAATGAGACGATTCGCGAGACGCGCGGCGATGGCCGGTGCGGTTCGATGCGCGTTCAGGCGACGACTGCGTCGACTGTAACGGGTGCGAGCAGCGTGAATCCGGCGGCGCGGTACAGCGGCAGGCCCGCCTCGGTCGACACGAGCCACACCCGCTGCGCGCCGCGTTGCCGTGCGTGCGCGACGATCGCGGCGAGCAACTGCATTGCGAGGCCGCGGCGGCGGTATGCGTCGCCCGTCCCGACCCGGTCGACGACGATGTCGCGCGCCGACGCAAAGCCGTAGCGCGCGGTGGCGGCGATCTGCCCGTCCAGCCGGTGCGCGAACAGGAACGCGGCCGGATTCGGCTGGAACGGCGGGAATGACGCGCCCGCATTGAACGTATCGACGTCGCCCGGCGTGTGGCAGGCGAGCGCCTGCGCGAGGGCATCGTCGCCGGACAGCCTGCCGATATCGGCGGCCATGAAATGCTCGTCCGACAGCCGGCGTGTCCTGCCTTGCAGCGCGGGCGGCAGCGGCACGGCGCCGTAGCGCGTGAGCCACGCGCCGACGGTGAACGGGCCGTCGCCATCCGCGGGCGCGCCTTCGATCACGAAGTGCTCGAAGGGCCGCCCCATGCCGGCGTCGAATCGCACGACGTGGCCGTCCGGGCTGTCGTGCAGCGGCGCATCGCGCCGGTCGCGTGCGGCGCAGTATCCGGCGATGAAGGTGCGCACGGCGGCCTTGCGGCCGGGGAAGGTCGACCAGGCTGTGTCGAGCGGAAGCGGGGCGTCGGGAGCGGGAGAGGCGGTCGGCATGCGGTCGTATGCAACGTCGTCGGGGCGAAGCCGTCAGCTTAGATCAGGCGCCCACACGCTGCCATGCCGATCCATTGCCGCGATCGGCGGAACGGATCGTTGCGCACATTACCTCTTTACTTGAAGTTAACTTCAATTTGTATCATGTGCGCCAGTCCGATCGCGGACGCGTGACGCATCCCGTTGCACGCGGCCGCTTCAACGGAGGTGGAGATGACCGAATCGCCTGTCGCGGCCGATGCCGCCACGCTGCCGTCGCGCAGCTACCGGGCCGCCGTCGCGAACGTCGTGCTGGCGAGCATCGTGTCGGCGTTGCACGTCGGCAAGGCGACGATTGCGTTGCCGTCGCTCCAGCACGAGTTCGGCGGTTCGCTCGCGTCGCTCAGCGGAATCATGTCGGTGTTTCCGTTCGTCGGCGTGTTCGGCGGTATCGCGGCCGGCCTGCTGGTGCGGCGCTGGGGCGACCGGTTGCTGCTGATCGCAGGCCTCGTCATCCTCGGCCTGTCGAGTATCGCCGGCGCGTGGGCCGGCAGTTTCGCGCTGCTGCTGGCCACGCGCTTCGCCGAGGGGCTCGGTTTCGTGATCGTGGTGGTTGCCGCGCCGGCCGTGCTGAATCGCGTGACGCCACCCGAGCGGCGCAATCTCGCGTTCGGACTGTGGAGCACGTTCATGCCGGTGGGCATGGCGCTGTCGATGCTGGTCGGGCCGCTGCTCGGCGGCTGGCGCAACGGCTGGCTCGCGGCCGCCGTGCTGACGCTCGTCGCGGCGGCTGCGGTGCCCGTCACA